>NZ_JAKRFG010000012.1:0-124990 GCF_022348135.1 Halomonas sp. McD50-4
CCACTCGGAACTGGACACCGCGCCGGACGGTCTGGCTGAACCCGGACCGGGAAGACCCGCTGGTTCAACGCGATCAGCGATTAGAAGCCGCCTGATTCCAGGTTCCAACAAGCTTGACAGGCATCGCCAACCAGTTGATCAAAACGAGACGACTCTCGATCTATGTAGTCTGCAATTTTGGCCTGCTCATCAATCGGCGGTTCAAATAGCCAGAACTCTACCGCATCGGCAATGTTAAACTGCTTCTGCGCTGCCCCGTACTGAACTATTTCTACTTGATGACGAATGAGACGACTGTTCATTGCAGCACAAAGCCACCTAGAGTCATAGCTACCTTTCTTGGTAAGCATAACGGAGGCGCAATTTCCACCTTCACACTCTGGTGGGACCACAGCTGTTACGCCTGGATACCCCACGCGCATCGTCACAACATCACCGGTTTCCAGCATAGTTTTTCTGTTGCGGCGGCTATTTTCTAACGAGATCTTTCTGGCCTTATCAACTTCAATATACCCCTCTCTGACCTCTCCGCCGTAAATGAAAGGAAGCCCTTCTTCAGCCAGGTAGCTACTAGGGTTAACGACAATACCAACAGTAATAAATGGCGACACATTTTTAAGCCGCTTCCTTACCCAATGCGCAGGCACTTCCCCGAGCCACTCCACCCCGGAGTCTTTCATCGGCACAGCGGGGTCGAGCCCTTTGGTGACGGAATGGGAAATCACCGCCTGGCGCTTTTCCTTGAGCAGCTCGATCAGGCGCTGCTGCTCTACCACCAAGGCGTCGATGCGGGCGGTTTCGTGGTCGAGGAAGGTGGCTATATGCATCTGCTCTCCGTAGGTAGGAAGAGCACATGTCAGGCGTCCAAATACTTCCGGATAAAGCCGGAGGCGGGAGTCAATCACACCTGCAGAAAAGGCTTTGTAATAACGGATATACTCATCTGAGCGAACCAGATAATCGAGGAAACGTGGCTCTGAATCATCTACCACGTAAAAAACACTGTAAGCAGGGCTTACTATCCCGCTTTGCCAAGCAAAACCAAGACCACGGTTCCAAGCCAGCATAATATTCATCACAAGGTCTCCAGACTGGCATAACTTGTAGCCTTCTAGCGAGTCAGCCCTCGATAAGTGCTCACCTTCCTCTCGCCGCTCTGAGCGAGGCCTAACTCCCCAATAAGCTGAAACAGATAACAATTCGCCGCTGCCATCCTCAGAGCGCCCAATACGTTCTTGGAACACTTGCTTAAAACGACATAGGTGCCAATGCGCCGGCAGCTCCCCCAGCCATTCAATGCCGGAGTCCTTGTATTCGGGATACCGCGGAAAATTACTCGGGCTATCCCTGCCCTCGCCCTTCGGGCCAGTCGCTTCGCGCCTGTTCAAATTTGCTCCAGACAAATTTGTCATGCCGATAGCTCCTCGATCATCTGCTTGATCTTGTCGGTGCAGGCCTTCAGGTCGGCGTCGATCTCTTCCAGTGGGCGCGGGGGCGTAAACTGGTAGAAGTGGCGGTTAAAGGGTATCTCGAAGCCGACAATGCCGATGCGGCCATCCAGCTCATCACGCTTGTTGTCGTCGATCCAGGCATCCGGTACGTGGGGTTTTACTTCCCGATCAAAGTAGTCATATACCGATTCACCATAGGGCACGTTTTCGTTATCGCGCAGGCTGCTGTCTGGCTCGGGGTTGCCTTGCTTGTCCAGGCAGATATCGGCGTCCGGGTCACGCTTGGATAGCGCATTGAGAATGGCCTTTTGCACTGGCGCGCCCACTTTTAAGCCTTCAGCCTTGAGCGCTGCATTCAAGGCCTTGGTAAACGCTTTGCGATTGGTGTAGCGATGCTCACCTAATTGCTTGCAGGCAGCTTTAAGGGCAGTTTGTTCGTCATCATCCAGCTTCTGAATGGCTTTTTCGTTATCCAGCTTGGCAAGGCGTTCGTCGCTGGCCTCGAAGTTCAGGCGCAGTGGCCGCTCGACGGTAATCCGCCGATAGCCAAAGGCTTCTACTGGGAAGAGCTTGCTTTCGTCGTTTTCCTCATAAGCGCCATACAAGCGGACGATATCGTCAATATCGCGGTCGGTAATATATTGGCGTTTGCTGCCTAGCGACTTGCGCATCTTGCTGGCCCGGCCGGTGGCGTTAATTAGCTGTACTTTGCCTTTACGCTCGGCGGGCTTGTTGTTGGAAAGCACCCATATATAGGTAGCAATGCCGGTGTTGTAGAACATATCCGTGGGCAGGCCAACGATGGCTTCCACTATGTCATGTTGTAGCAGGTAACGGCGTATTTCGGATTCCCCACCGCCCGCCCCACCGGTAAACAGCGGCGAGCCGTTGAGGATGATCCCTATGCGCGATCCACCGTCTTGGCGGGAGCGCATTTTGGCCACCAGATGCATCAGAAAAAGCAGCGAGCCATCAGAGACACGCGGTAAGCCAGGGCCAAAGCGGCCATCATAGCCACGGTGCTTGTGCTCGTCGGTGACTTGCTTCTGTACCTTCTTCCATTCGACGCCAAACGGCGGATTGGAGAGCATGTAATCAAAGCGCTCGCCCGCCAGCTGGTCATCCGAAAGCGTGTTGCCCAGTTTGATCTGTTCGACCTCCTGACCCTTGACCAGCATGTCGCCCTTACAAATGGCGTAGGACTCGGGGTTCAGCTCCTGCCCGTGCAGCGAGACCGTCACTCCCTCGCTGACCTGCTGAATGTACTCGTCGCTTTCAGAAAGAAACCCGCCAGTGCCCGCCGTTGGGTCATACACAGTGACGATGCTATTAGGCTTGAGCTTTTCTTCCTGGCCGGTCAACACTAGTGAGGTAGTGAGGTAAACGATATCGCGTGGCGTGAAGTGCTCACCGGCGGTTTCATTGGAGCTTTCGGCAAACTTGCGAATCAGTTCTTCAAAGATGCCGCCCATGCCGTGGTTGCTTACCCGCGCTGGGCTTAGGTCAATGGCCGCGAACTGCTGCACGACCTTATAGAGCAGGTTGTTGGCATTGAGCTGCTGTACAAAACTTTCAAACTCAAAGTGCTCGAAAATCTCCCGGGCGCTCTGGCTGAACGACTGCACATAGCTCATCAGGTCATCGCTGGTCTGGGTGTCAGACAGGCTAATCAGGCTAAAGGGTGACGCATTGAAAAACGGCTGGTTGGCTGCGCGTAGCAACAGCTTCTCACGCACCGCCTCGGGCATATTCTGGTGATCCTTAGCGGCTTTCAGCACCTCGGCCTTGGTAGGCTCTAATACGCATTCTAGGCGGCGCAGCAGGGTAAACGGCAGAATGATGCGGCCATACTGGGACTGCTTGAAATCGCCGCGCAGAAGGTCAGCGACCGACCAGATAAAAGCAGCAAGCTGTGAGTGACTTTCCGTGTTCACGGATGCTTCCCCATGTTCAGTAAAAATTGATGGGCACTATCATACACACCTAGGTTCGCAGCTGAGTATCTTATGGCATCGTCGCTTAGACAAAGAGTGTATTTATCGAGCGTTCGACGGTGCGGCTACACATCACCGTATAATTTGCCTAGCCGCGCCAGTACGATCCGACACAACTTAATGATGCCGCGCACTCAGCTGGGTTCGAATCCAGCAGTCAAGCTCCTCTTCGTCCCATGCTACTGCCCTCCCCCCAAGTTTGGCCTGCCTGGGGAATGAAGGGTCGTAATTGGGAGAGTTCTTATCTAATTTATTGTAAATGGTTGATCTGGATAGCCCAGTGCGCCTAATGACCTCTGGCAGCCTGAGCATAGACTTGTGCTGGTACCTTACCTCGCCACATGCGGAAAGTTGCGAGTCAGTGTTAAAGCTTTTCAAGCCATTGATTTGGTTATACATTGCGCATCCTCATCACAACAAATGAACGGGTATCATCTGATGACTTCACCAGACGTTGACCGCTGCTATGTTCGCGCTGGGAGCATTATGTGGATACAGTAAGACCTAAACTCAGAACGAATTTAGGTTGCGGTATTGACTTTTTAAAAAAACTAGCGATCAAGGAAGGATGTGAGATGAGTATGATTGAAATTGAAGAACAGCAGTATCTTCAAATAGTTAATGATTCTAAAGCCTTGAATGAGCTTTTGTCAGAGCTAGATATCATTTGCACTGAATTAGGTACAGAGCTTCTTCATGAGCAACCTGTAGATGAAATGGATGCTATTGATCATGAAAAGCAATGGCATGAAGCTCTAACTCAGGTGGTGGCAGGAAAACCAGACCCATTTGACGACTGGAAAGTATCAATAAGGCTTGTACAGACTACAGACAAAAAAAAGCTTCAAGAAAACATTGACAACCACTTAAAAATAGCACTTCGACAAATAGCATTAGTATCACACTTCAACCAACACATAATTCCTCAAGTACGGAAAAATATTCATGAGGGTGTTCGGCGACACCGTATGCTGTTAAACGCGCACTCTACTATAGGAAAAGCTGCTACCTATGCGCATCAACATGCCACTGCCTGGAGGATGCTAAAAGACTATCGTGATAATTCAGTTGAGACTCGCTCTAAAAAAGCTGCAAAAGCCAACACAGAAATAAAAGAAGAAAAAGACGCATTACTAAGAGCGCTAACAAAGTGGGCTTTGGTAAAAAAACGTCCTATTGGAGGTTGGAAAGATTTACAGTCTGCTGCTTTGGATATTGCCATCTCGATACATCCGCTGATGATTGAATATGGCATTAAAACCACTAAAGATGAATTAAAATTAGCTGAAAATTTAGAAAAAACTATCTTCAAAGAAGACAGCTTAAGAAGCCTCTACAATAAAAATGCTAAAGAAGAACTAAAAAAACCATACAAAATCAGGCAGATACCCTTTTCAGCAAAAATTGAGATACATAAAGATATTTAAGCACTTTGACAAGCTCTCTTAAATTAAGAGAGCTCTATGACAGATATTAAAATTTAAATACCCAAGCCTTGAAAAACAGGCAGTCTTATAAAGTATAAAAAACTTACAATGGGCTTAGAATAATCAACCTCTGGACCCGTCAAAGCAATGCACACCATTTCCTAAGTTTTTAGAATATGCCTTACATAAATAACTAGCCGCTCCAAACACCTGTCCAAAAGTCATTTGATCTTCCCGTTGAAAAAACCATACAGCCATCTCGTTGGTTATAGGTTTTCGTGGTAATTGCACAAGCCCTTCCATACATTCATGAGGCTGATTGATCGCCAGCGCCCATGACCTGACGATGCGATGAAAAATATTATTATATACATACCGACCACATAGAGACTTACCAACAAAACCGATACTGTTGTATGCATCACCATTTAACAATAGTAAGAGGTGGTAATGTGGATTGATACTTGTATTTTGTTCACAACACCACACAACCCGCAATTTATGCGGATACTTTGTGTTGGCTCTGTCTAGCTCACGCCTTAAAAAAATCTGAAATTCGCTCAAAGTAGAGTTATTCTGCCCTACTGCGCTAGAATTCATACTAATTGGAAAACGAAGATCAATACGAATTGCCAAAATACGATTGCAGTCCTGGCGGGCATTTCTCATCACATCCAATAATTTCGCTAGGTAATTTTCTATCAGCGGCCCTTTCTGTGTTTGCACCCACATGCCATGGTAATAGTTTTCCCACCATAGCTTCAGAGCGGGATTCTCGGGATGACGTTTACGCAACTTTTGACCAACGTTGTATATAACGGTATTCATAATGAATTCCCTTCCTTATCCACAGGATTATGTATGTCTAGATAGACATATTTATGTTTGCAGAGGGGTGTGATGATTAAATATTTAGTCTGAGCCCGTCACTAATCGCCCCTCTGATAACAATAATTTCTTTAAGGCATAAATATTAAATAAGCTAATAGCTTGGATATACCTCTATCGATCAGGCATAAGGTCGTCGGCTTTAATACCTCCTTCCATAGTCAATATAACCACTCTTTACAAAGGTATAATAATATTACCGTCATTAAACCAGCCCTTAACCTACTCATCACTTACCCCATAAACCCGACCACTACCAGGCTTTTCGATGGATTTACTAAGCATAAAAATCCATTTTAAAATATAAAATAAATCCATTTAATACTGATAATTTTACAAAGATTGCTAATTATTATTTAACTCAAATAATCAAGGCAATCAGTATTATCTATCCACTCTCACTCAGCCCCTTAAGCTAATACACCACGTCAATTCAATCAACTAAATTTCTTCACAAAATTTCAACATGAATAATTTTAATGCTCATTGAACGTACATTAATAAATAAAAAGGTTCATTAATGTCTTATACAGTCCAACACCCTTTTAAATTTTCATGAAAAAACATCAAACCAAACTCCTCAAACGACTGTTAAGCTTAGGCATAGAAAAACAGCAACACACCGATTGATATTTTGGCATTCATTAAATCGAGTTTTGGGAGTAACGCATGAGTAATCAAATTACCTATCCATCCCCCTTCGTCTACGGCACTAGACAAGAGCTATCAAACGGCTACCAAAACCCTACCATTACTGGCTCCAATATCCCTTCAAATGTGTCTCCACAACTTCAATCCAGCAGTGGTAGAACAGCCAGAGTATCTAAGGTAAACCTAGTCAGGTGGATTATTAGTGCACACTATCGGCATGTAGTGACTCCTGATGGAGCTCATTTCCTGATGCCCATTGATGGTGGGCCTGTTTTGATACCAGAAACAGAGATAGTTGCACCACTCATCAAGAAAATCGTGGCAGATTACAGTCAGCGTGATGTCACTGAACGAAGCATACTGGATGCATTGGATGTAATTCTCAATGAACCAGCCAGTCCGCAGCTTATCGGTCACGGACGCACCTGGTTAGGTCAAAACCTTGAGCGCTATATTGAACTAAATGGCACGGTAATGATGTTTCCTACTGGACAGGAAATCATGACTCAGCCACAGAACCTCTGTCCATATTGGCACCCAAGCAATAGCCGGTCTTTCCATGCACCATGCATGCAGGGAAACATCAATGACTTGAAAAAAATCAAGTCCTATATGACTTTGCCAAAGGATAGAGAACTTTTGATCTATACCTATCTAACACTGTGCCTAATGCCCGATAAACAACAGCTAGCATTAGAGATAACCGGAGAACGCAACAGCGACGTATCAAAATTACAGCAACTCATTAAAAACTTAGTCGATCCAGTTCATAAAGAAACAGCCATTCGTGACATCCCTAAAACCATCAAGGAAGTTGATGAATATGCTTGGCGACACCATGTTATCAGTTTAGAGGACATCGAAGACCGCCTTAGCCGTGTGGTACAGCGCCGGTTATTTGAATACCTACGTAAAACACCTCTTAATTGGAAACCAGTAGGCTGCCATGAGAGCACTTCCACCCTAATGGTTTCACGCACCTGCATTTTAAGCAGTTCTGACCCCCTCATCACATATGATGCTTTGTCTGACGTGACATTGAGTTTGGAAATGCCACCTAATTCTCATACTCAACAAGTTAGTCCATCTTTTTCAATACCTAAGCAGCAAATAATGACAGAAAGGCTCCAAACCCCCATATTCAATGCATTGCTTACACTACTTGGCAAGGCGCATGCACAGGCAGGAAAGATAAGAATTGAACGTGAAATACCTGCTAAATGGCGGGATTTCTGTCAAATTGGCGTTATTGTTTCTATAGCACTGACCAAAAGCGATACTCTTTTTTGGTTTCAGTACGATGCGTATCGGAAAGAAAGGCTTTGTGAAATTACAGAGGAAGAGCCGGTTGCCCAAGCAATCATTGATTACATTAGCAAAAATGACATTAAGGAACCTACCGAAAAACCTGTAAAAGCTTGGTTTGCCACTTTGGCAGAACATCAGCCTATATGGGCCAATGAGAGCAAATGGCCTCGTGAGCCACGTGGCCTAGGTTCTACATTGAAGCGCATTGCTCCCCTGTTAGAAGCGCAGAGAATTACTTGTTACAGTAACGGAAAACGTGGCTCTTATAGGCATTGGGTAATCGGCCCTAAACCTACAAGCATCCTAGACAACCTGGATGCTATTCAAGATTTGTTATAATACTCGCCTGCCCTATAGGCAAATGGATAAACTTCGCCAAGCGCTGGGGCTTACTCTTTGCGGGTTGAGGCATAGACTTTACCCTGATGCTTGAGCAAGCGGGGATACCCCTAGTTAAGGCGATAAGACCCCTGTAGTGGTCAACTAATACCGGACAGTAATTTAAGGTTTTCCTCAGCCACCACGAGAGGCAGGCCATCGTTAAACGAGTGAGGGCGCATCTGGTTGTAGTAACTTATCAGATAGCTACTAACTGTTGGGTCCCCGATGATTAACCACTCGTTTGGTAAATAATTCAGGTCGCTTGAGCTGCCACTCCTTCATCACCGTGATCGGCGATTGGTGGTGCAGCGCTTTCTGCGGGATATGATGATTGTACAGCCAGCAGTATCGCTTGAGCGTCTGCTCCAGATCTTCGCCTGAAGTATACGCCGGGTCGCCAGCACGTCGCTGATACGGCCGTTGAAGCGCTCCACCATGCCATTCGTCTGCGGCCTTCCTGGCTTGATCAGCCGGTGATCGATGCCATGGGCCAGGCACTCCTGATCGAAGGAATGGCGCCCGCCGGGCTTGCGCTCACCTGCCCGCGTGAAGCGATCCGTGAACGACTTGCGGTTGTAGGTCAGCACCATCTGAATCTTGAAGAGCGCCTTTGTCTCCACCTGATTCATAAACGCCCGAGCATCCTTCGCGGACTGGCTGCCTCGAACCTCCAGGTAGACCCAGCGTGTCGCACGGTCGATAGCAACGTACAAGTAGCGCTTCTGCTCCTCGCCGGGCATCTGAGTCAGGTGCTTAATGTCGATATGCACGTAGGCCCGGCTCATAGTCCTTGAAGGGCTTGTGCCGTGGCTTCTCGTCGCCACCGGCATCCTGCCGCGCCAGTTCTGCCAACGTCGGCACCTCACGCCGCTTGAGCATGCGATGCAAGGCAGAGCGCGACAAGCCTGGGCTCAGGAACTCACGAGCCGTGATCAGCACCTCCTCCTGCTCAGCTGTGGGCGTGGCCAGGAGGTTGTGACGGGTATGCGGTCGGTCATAGACATCGTCTCGGTAACGCCATCGCCGGATGGTCGCAGTAGCGACACCATACTGTCGGCCAGTTCGCTATCCGTGATACTGGAAGGCGTTGCTTGGATTTCGGCACGGATCTTCGGTGTCGTCGTCGCTTGTTTATGCAGCTTGATGTTCATGAACCTCTTCCCGGATGTTCCCGGATGAATTGCTGAAGAAGCTCCCTGGCGGCTAGCAGAGGATAACTTCTATAGGCGATTTGATCATCCGGGATCCTACAACTAGGTTCGTAGCTCCCAGCTTTCTAGCCCAACGACGCAAGGAGAGAACGAACGGAATGACGATTTTATGTAGCTCCTGCAAGCGCATGTGGTGTTCGGAACGGGAACAGTTTTATCACCATCAATGACCAGATTCGTAGCCTATTAGAACGCTGGGGCAGCAAGATCACACACAAGTATCGACGAAGAGGCAAAAAGTAAAGCCACTCACGCACTCAACGATATGACGCTACTTCGCTCCGGTTTGAATGATGTGACGACGTCCGCAGTCGACATACCCGTTTATTTCATGCGTAACCGTCACTTTTGTATAGATTTAAGTTTTCAACGTCGTGACGTCGTGGCCAGTGAGCCCTAGCTTCATTGGCTTGATTAACTTATCTGACCTGCAGTAATTCATTCCACTGCGTCGTATACCTTGGTGTACGACGCTCACTACGCAACGACCAGGCGTTTCCTTTTCGGGGCAGGCCCAGCTGTACCGTCCCCTTGCCCAGCTCACGGTTGAGCTTGTCCATCGTCGCCATCAATCGTTCGCTACGTTTGGTTTCTTCGTCGGTCTGAGGGGTGTCAGTGAGGGTGAGCTGTCGATTAGCTTTAGGCGATAGATCAAGCAGCATGAGACCCACTTTGTGGTAGGCGTATCCTTTTCGCCAGAGACGACGCAAACCCTGCACCGCAGCGGCGATGATCTCACGACTATCATCAGTCGGCCGTTCCAGAGAAATGACCACACGTTGACGATATTGAGGTAAATCCGTGCGAAACGAGTTGGTGCGGATAAACACCATGACGGCGCTGGTAACGCTTTGCTGCTTGCGAAGCTTTTCGCCCGCCCTGGCAGCATGATGCCGTAGCGCCTCCCTTAACTGATGGGGATCGTCGGTAAGCCGCCCAAACGAACGAGACACCATGATCTGTTGTTTAGGCTGGCTCATGTCATCTAGCTGAATGGAGGGCTGCCCCCGCAACTCCCAGACAATGCGCTCCTGCACCACACTAAAGTGCCGACGGATATGTTTCGGATCTGCCTCTCGCAGATCCCAGGCAGTTTCAATGCCCATGACGCGTAATCGCTCACCGGTGCGGCGTGCAACGCCCCATAGGTCGGTGACTGGCAACTGATTCAACAACGCTTTAGTAGACGCACTTTCTGTAAGCAACGTGCATACGCCTTGGTCTCTATATGCAGGGTGTTTTTTAGCGGCATGATTGGCGACCTTGGCTAACACCCGTGTCGGTGCAAACCCCACTGAGACGGGAATACCTGTCCACTGCTTCACGGTATCCCGCAACGCTTGGCCTCGATGTTCCAAGGTATCTACCTCAAACCCCTGAAACCCAACAAAGCTTTCGTCGATGGAGTACACCTCTACATGGGGTGAAAACTCGCCCAGCACCTCGGTTACTCGTTGGGACATATCACCATACAACGCATAGTTGCTGGATAGCAGGACAGTTTGGCGGCGCACTTCGGGTGTTAACAGATGCATGGCAGCCCCCATTTCAACACCCAGCGCTTTTAATTCGTTAGAGCGCGCGACGACGCAACCATCATTATTAGATAGTACCCCTACAGGACGACCTTCCAGTGATGGGTTGAAGACCCGTTCGCAAGAGACATAGAAATTGTTGCAGTCGATCAGGGCCATCATTGCAGCGTTGCCCCTGGAAAGCTGTGAAGCACATGAGTCACTACGCCCCAGACATGCGACTCACGAGCATCTAGGGGAATGGGAGGGTAAGCAGGATTACTTGCCCGGAGATAAGTCCGCTGCCCTACTCGCTCAAGGCGCTTTACTGTGAGCTCACCATCAACACAAATGACGATAATGCGCCCTGGTAAGGCTTCGAGGCTGCGATCCACCACCAGCAAATCCCCATGGTGAATCCCGTCACCAATCATGGAGTCTCCTTCAGAACGTACGAAATACGTTGCTGCAGGCCGTTTCACCACATAACGGTGTAGATCAAGATCGGTATCCAAGTGGTCATCTGCGGGCGAAGGAAAGCCTGCGCGAACGGCACAGGTATAGAGCGGTAAGGACTGCGACGTCGTCAAAGCGTCTGCTTGTCCCAGTAATGTCACTGATAACGTCATGGGCACCTCCATTGATAGCTGTATATAAAAACAGTATCTGTAAAGTGCTCAATTAACGCAATACCTCATCGGCGTATCCCAACCAATTTCAGACCTATATCACTCCTATGCATCCACCCCACTGGAACCTTTTCCGCTGCATAGGAGCTTCAATATGCCCCCACCCTGTAAACACTGTGCATCAACACGCACGCTGAACCTGGAGACTGCCCAACGCGTGAGCGTGGTAGGCAGCACATTGATCGGCGGTGCTATTGGCGCATGGCGAGCGACAGCCATCCCCGGCCCACTGCCGCTAACTGTGACTCGCTTTCCATTAGCAAAACTGCCTGCCGCCATGATGGGTGCCGTGGCCGGAGGTCAAACCGGCTCACGCATGGCCACCTCGCTGTTTGAGCAGTGGCTGCCAGTTGGCAGCGGGACACCGTGGTTATGCTTTTCGTGCGGCTGCACCTACCGCGACGCCTACCCGCCTTTAGCACCTAACGCTTAATCCATCGTTATTCGCCCTGTGTGGGGCGAATGATCCGCTTATTCACTTTCTCGCGCTGGCATCTGATCGGCGCTTTTTTTATGTCTGGAGAATGACTCATGGCACATCTCGTTGAACACATGGCCTACGTTGGCGATACCCCTTGGCATGGTTTGGGGCAACAGCTGTCTCGTCATCAACCGCTGGAAGTTTGGCAGCAACAGGCCGGTATGAACTGGCATATTGAAGAAGCACCGGTACGCTTTATTGCCGAAGGGGCTAGCCACCTGGGCAGCATTCACTCCTTCCCTGAGCAAAAAGTGCTCTACCGCTCAGATACCAAAGCACCGCTGTCGGTGGTGTCACAGCGCTATAAGGTGGTGCAGCCCGAAGAGATTTTGGAGTTTTACCGTGACCTGACCGAGTACGCCGGGTATGAGCTAGAAACCGCTGGCGTGCTCAAAGGCGGACGTAAGTTCTGGGCGTTGGCCCGCAGCGGCTTAAGCACGTCGCTAAAAGGTCAGGATGAGGTCAATGACTACCTGCTGTTGGCCACTTCCTGCGATGGCTCTCTCGCCACCATGGCCACGCCCACCACGGTGCGGGTGGTGTGCAACAACACGCTGCAAATTGCCGTCGATGGCACGTCGCAAGCGGTGAAGGTGCCCCACCGTTCAGAGTTTGATCCCCGCGCTGTCAAACGCCAGCTGGGTATCTCGGTGTCGCAATGGAATGACTTCATGTACCGCATGAAAGCCTTAGCCGAGCGGAAAATTGATCACCGTGAAGCGCAACACTACTTCCAAGCGGTGATGTGCGGCGTGGAGACGCCGTTAGACGATCCTTCCAAACTGCCCAACTACCGAGCGCTCAACAAGGTACAGAAGCTCTACCAAGGCGAAGGGCGTGGCGCTCACTTGGTGACCGCAAAGAACACGGCCTGGGGCTTGCTCAATGCCGTGACCGAATACGTCGATCATGAAAAACGCGCACGCAGTAACGATACCCGCATGGACTCTGCCTGGTTCGGACAAGGCGCACAGCTGAAGCAGGAAGCGCTCAACGCGGCGCTGGCCTTGGTCAGCTAACTCTTAACGGCGTCGCCACCACGTTACTTGCTGATCTACCTCACTAACGTCACCCCATAGACGCCCAGCTCTTAACCGGCTGGGCGTTTTTTTGTTTGGAGGCCTATATGGCACTGCTACACCACGACCTCGACTTAGCTCTTACCCAGCTCACAGAACGCCTTCTGACCCAAGACCAAACCCAGGCAACTACCTATGTCATGGCGAAAGGCCAGTTTTACCGCGCGGAGCTTCGGCTTGTGCCGGTATCTCCCGATGATCTGCCCACCGATATTTAACTCCCATACCGTTTTTAAGGAGAGCCGTCATGGCGAACAAGACACAGATGGTCACTCAAGAGGCATCGTCTCTCCAGGCGGTGCCGCCTACTTCTTCTTCATCAACCACTGAAAGTACCGCCATTATCCAGGTGATCGAGCGCGCGGCGCTTAACCCTGACGTCGATATCGACAAGATGGAGCGCCTGTTGCAAATGCAGGAACGGGTGATGGACCGTCAGGCCATGATGGCCTACAGCGCGGCCATGGCAGCGATGCAGACCGAGTTGCCCAGCATTGAAGAGCGTGGCCAAACCAACAACGGTTGCTATGCCACGCTGGAAGACATTGTCGATACCGTGCGGCCCATCCTGCAAAAACACGGCTTCGCAGTGAGCTTTCGTATTCAGACCCAGGAACGCGGTATCCAAGTAACGGGCGTGCTGATGCACAAGGACGGCCATCGGGAAGAGACCAGCATGCTATTGCCTGCGGATATGAGCGGTAACAAGAATGCCGTTCAGGCATTTGGTTCGTCCACCAGCTACGGCAAGCGCTACGTACTGTGCGCATTGCTTAACATCACCACACGCGGGCAAGACGATAACGGTCAGACCAGCACACGTGCAGCCGTGAAGAGGGTCACGGCCTTCCAGGCGGGGCAGATTCAGCGTTTGATCAGCCAATGCCCAGCTACTACCCAAGAGTGGTTCAGCGGCAAATACGGTGCTGCGGTTCAGGTGCCTCAGGCGGACTTCGACAAGCTCCGCGCATCCCTCACCAAGCGAGTCGTGAAATAGCGGCTCAGACCGACCACTCATCGCCTACAGGAGGCGTGTATGCAGATACTCACCATGCCACAAGGCTCGCCCGAGTGGCTGGCGGCGCGTCTTGGGCGCGTCACCATGTCAGAACTCAAGGCATTGCTGGTGAATGGTAAAGGGCCTGGTGGGTTGGGTACCGGAGCCATTACCTACATGCACCAGTTGATCGGCGAGCGTATGACCGGCGAGTTAGCCGAGCCGTTTCAAGGCAATGCCCACACCAAGCGGGGGCAGGAACTAGAGAGCGTCGCCCGCTCGCTGTATCGCGATATGACCGGCGCACCGAAGCCTAGAGAAGTGGGCCTGATCCTCAATCACAACGTGGGCTACTCACCGGATAGTCTGATTGGCAAAAACGGATTGCTGGAGATTAAGACCAAGCTGCCCAAGTTCCAAATTGAGGTGCTGCTCAGCGGGGAAATTCCCGACGAGCACATGCCCCAATGCCAAGGAGGGCTCTGGGTCAGCGAACGAGAATGGATCGACTTTGTGAGCTACTGGCCCGGAATGCCGCTGTTTGTGAAACGCGCTTACCGAGACGAGGCTCTGATCCGCACGATTGCCGAGCGGGTTGATGCCTTTCATGAGGAAATGGAGCGACGCATCAGCCAAGTGATGGCGGCGTGACTTGCCCGCTGAACCACAATACACATCCACTATTAACGACATAGATGCCGGGGCCACCACCCCGGCATCTTTATTTTTTGGAGGTCATCATGCCCCATAGCAAACTCAAAGCCGGTGAAGTGGCAGGCACCTACTTAGTCACGTCACCGGTCACGGAAACTGACATCATCACCATGGCCAAGCGCTTCGCACGCCGCAAGCTCGCCAAAGGCCGCAAGATTACTCAGCCTTCGCAAGCGTTTGAGCATCTGCAGCTGTTGCTTCAGGACTATGAGTATGAGGTGTTCAGCGTGCTGTTCCTCGACAGCCAGCACCGCGTCATCCGCTTTGAAGAGCTGTTTCGCGGCACTATTGATTCAGCCAGCGTGTATCCACGGGAAGTGCTGAAAGCAGCGCTCGCTTACAACGCTGCCGCTGTGATCCTCGTTCATAACCACCCTAGTGGCGATCCTGAGCCTAGTGATGCGGATCGACGTATTACCGAGCGACTGAAGGAAGCGCTTGGACTGATGGATATTCGGGTGATTGATCATGTGGTGGTGGGTAGTGATGGGTGTAAGTCGTTTGCTGAGATGGGGTGTTTGTAAGTGGATGCTGATATAAAATGAAGCTGCCATCATGGCAGCTCCATCCGTCAAACTGACTTTATTTTTTCGTTACTTCAGCAAACAGCCAAGAGCGGATGTTAAAGAGTTTTCAGATTAATGATGTTCACAACATCTATTCCATGCCCCCTTCCCTAAAACGCGGAGCGTGGCGGGCTGGGAATATCAGTTTCCGTCCTTGAATTTTGCTTTGCAATTGCCGCTCATGCACATGGTACAGTAGTGTTCTCTATCCTCATGCTGGGTACCCTCAGCGATGATAATGCCGCAGCCGTTGCAGAACAGGGTGCCAATCCCGTCTTCGAATTTCACAATTGCATGTTCATAATCCATAAAGTTCTCCGCGAAGACCCCATCCTGCAAGAACGGGTAGTAATAGCTTGTCAGCAAAAGCCGACCTTTATCTGATATTTCCTTCGATGGCGCTATCAGGCGTCAGTTCAATTTCCTCTCGACCATCAGGTTGATACAGATAATAACAACACACCTAAACAGCACAGGCTAAGCAATTCTCCCCCTGGCACCAGATGCATTCAGTGCCATGATTCTCGGATATGCAACTCTGCATCACCAAAGTTGGCTTGGCCACTATCGGCCAGGAGCAGACGTTCAAAGTCGCTAAGAAGGCTGGGACACTGCGCTATTATTGTAGCGATACTAGGCCTACTAAGATTTTCTGCCGAATCCTGGAATGGACACCCATGCAATCAAATGACCACAAACATCCAGATGCTGTGCTAGATCCCGCGCAACTTAAACGGATCGAATCTGTACACAAGGGGTTTCTCTATCAGCATCTTTACGCTGTGGGCTGTCTGTTCTTAGCTCAGTCCTCTGGGGTGAACGAGGTGCTGGTCGAGCGGGATGAAGACGTAGAGCTCAGCACTGATTCCGGTCGGATCTACGTTCAGGTTAAGACCCGCTCCCGCCCCCTTATGCCGGGCGACACTGCAGGCGCATTGGGGCGCTTCGAGCTGATCCGGCAGGAGCATGGACCAGGGCGGCGTGCTGGAAAGCCTCAGTTCATTATTGTTGCTAATCAGCCGCTCGGGGAAACGCTTCAGACTGAGGTAGACGAGAACAAGACTGCTTCGGACTTGATCTACCTCCATCCTGAGTCAAAAGCTTCGCGCCCAGGTTGCCTTCCGCCTGCGTGGGCGACTGTAGAAGAGGCGGCCCAGTGGTGTGTGGCACAAGCTGAGAAGCTGAATTTTTCACTCCTGTCACCTTCCGCTCTGACCTGGAAAATGGCGGGATTGGTGATGCTGGCGTCCGCTGCCGGTAATGGCAATTCTAGGCACGTGTTCCGCACTTCAGAGTTGCCGGGCCTTTTTGAGCAATTGATTGTGCAGTTGCAAGACTTTCCCACACCGCCAGCCTCATATAGGCCGCAACAGAACGAGCCTAAACTCGCTTCGGAAGAGCGGGTTCGCATCATTTGTGGATTGTCTGGCGCAGGGAAAACTACATGGGCTGCTCATGCTGCACTGCATAGCCCTGAACCATGTGCCTACTACGATGTGGGTGACCTACCTGGGCCCGCTATTGCAAGCTCCATCGTGCGGGAGCTTGCTTCGAAGTATTCCAAGCGAGACCCGGAAGGTATCCGAAAAATTCTCTTGCCCGGTGCTAGCGGCTACGAGGTAATTCGGGCGTTCGATCGATTTATGGAGCAAGCTGAGGCTCCATTAGTGGTGGTTGTCGACAATGCCCATCGCATTCCCGTCGCGAATCTGCGAGATCTCCTGAACGCGACTCGCCACATCTGTTTCATTCTTCTATGTCAGCCTCATGAGAATGTCCGGGAGCTCGAGGCGGTCATGACGTTGCGACGCGAGACACTGCTCGGGTGGGATCTCGATACCGTGGCTCGGGTGGCTAGTGGTGCAGGCGCGTTCGGTAGTGCTCAGACATTCGAACAGCTTCGGATTTACTCAGGCGGGCTCCCCCTATACGTCGACAGCGCCATTACGGTTGCCATGTCGGAATACGGCGGAGACATCGAGGCGCTCTGCGCCGATCTCGGCCAGCAATCGAACGTAGTGGAAACGGCTCAAGAGGTCATCCTGGCTCGTGTTTACGATGGTTATGACCAAGTTACCCAAAACGCCCTAGCTATCGTCAGCCTTGCTGATACAGGGCTCACGCATGAAGAAGTGGTTCGTCTGCTATCGGCCACGCTCAAACTGTCACAGGGCGGCGCAGCTGCAGCCATCAAGAAGATCCAAGCCACAGGGACAGTTGAAGTTTTTGGTGCCAAAACACTCAAAGTCCATGATGCCGTCCGTGCTCTAGGCCTACGTCACTTGGAGCTCATGGGTGAGCCCGTGATCAGTACTGCACTGGTGACGTTGAAGGAGCTGCTGATCGAGAGCCTGGAGAAAAACCGTAACACCTCGCGATTTTCACTTCTTACCCGGGTATTCATCAGGCTCAACGACGTGATGACCCTCATTGGGCTGGCAGGCGAGGAACTGTTCTACGAGATGGGGATATCCGTGGATATCACCTCAAGCTTGAAGCGCGCGCTTGAGGCTGGTGATCTGAATCCCCACCAGGCTTTCTGGGCGCTTGATGGGCTTGTGTTTTCCTACATGCGCGAAGGGCGCTTCGCTGAAGTGGCTAATTCCTTGCTCGCAATGGAGCAGCTTCTCAATGAGCACGGATTTGAGTTTCGTGAGCAGGTCACATGGGCGATGAGAAAAATACTGTTTGCCTCAGACCAAGGCCGTGAGGACGAAGTGCGGCAGGCAGTAGCGTACGCCACGCCCAAAATCCCTGACGCTGATCACCAACGTGTATTTGATTACAACCACGCGATCGCTCTGTGGAAGTTGAAGCGCCACAAGCAAGCTGAAGCACTGTGCAAGAAAGTAGCTGATGAATACTTTGAAATTCTGGGGCTGACACCTCAGGAAGTCATGGGCAAGAATCCAGATGTCCTCTGGAAGGTAGTCAAGCGACCACCTGACGTCCATGAGCACATCAAGCATCTTGCCGATGCTCTAGAGGTGTATGCCAAGGCCCGCGAGGATCAGGGGCTGCCTGCGCCCTTTCAACGAATCCACGCCATGAAATTCTTTCAAATGGTTGAGGGCTACGAGTCAGTTGTCCGCGTGGGTCAAGATTTGGCGGATGTGTTTGTGGACATCAAGGATTTCGAGGGTGCCAAAGAAGTCATGGAGCAGCATATTCTGCCGGTCGTTGCCCAAGCAGGCCTTATGGCCCGAATGGTTCAAGTCAGGAGTCAGTATGCGGTGATCTTGGCTTGGTGCGGTGACCACCGGGGGGCTATTACCGAACTTAGACGCTTGGATCCTTATCTGGAGGGATTGGAGGAGGACCAGAGGCTCGAGTTCGAGGGTCAAACTGCTTTAATTGCCAGCATCATCAGCGAAGCCAGGCGTGTGATGGATAGGCAAACGATGGGGGGTGTGGCTCGGAATGAACGGTGCCCTTGTGGATCTGGGCTGAAATTTAAAAAGTGTCACGGAGCGTTTGGTCCGAGCTATAGCGACGTGTCTTCATAGCAGGATTTGGGGACAGAGCACGGTACTGAATTTAGTTGACCGGCCACTCTCTGGCCAACCGCTGCCACGCGAAGGTCTGCAATGGGTCGTTCAGGTACCATGCTCGGATACTAGATCGGACCCTCGTAGCTACCCTGGCCTCTAAACTATCCATCAGCGTTCAGTCGCTCTTCGACTTCCTTGACAAATGGCGATGGCATATTCGCCGCGTACATCATATGTAGTTCCTGTTTAGCGCGCGTAAAACCTACATAGAATAGTCGCCGCCACTCGACGAGACGCTGGTTACTTTCGTTATGCCATGGGATGGTTCCATCGTTCATACCGAACATGATAACAACCACGAATTCACGGCCCTTCGCACTATGGAGAGTTGAAAGGCTAATACAGTTCTTGCCCTCGCTCCTTCCTGCAAACTGCCCCAAGGTCATTTCTGCGCAATCGCCATCGGGAGCGGCACGGTCGATAAAAGCACCGAGGGTCTCACCCTCGTCCTGCAACGTGCAGCCCCCCTCGATCAGTTCCGCGATCGCTTCCCGTCGTATTTCGTTAAGCCACCAATGTAGTAGAACGGTACTGTCCCGTCGTTCCCATAGCGTCTTTAGCAGCCGCCGCTGAAATAAAAGGACATCACCTTCCGCAGTCAAGGATTCTGAAAAAATGCGCTGCCCATCATTCATCAGGGTCCTGAACCGCGGCGTGCCGGTACGCCAACCTCCGCAACACCACTCGGCACATTGTTCCAGCCAGCGCATCAGGCGACTAGAGCGAGGGTAAAGAGAATTCTTATCAGTTCTTATCGTCGGCAGACCGTAGTTCTGCGCGGCGCTCGCCACTGCATCGCCTATAGGTGCCGACGGGTAAAGAATTGCGATATCCGCGAGCCGCAAATCGGGCAGGCGCTCCCTAATATCGGGAAGCAGCGACGAAAAGAGGTCGTCTGCCTGTTGGTCGCGGTTCCCTGTTCGGGGATGGAAGTGTATCGTTCCTTCATTCGCCCCTTCAGCAGCTTCATAGTCGCGATCCTCGCCGAGAGCGTAACGCGAGCCGGTCACGATCCGGGACCCGCAACGATAGTTCAAACGTAGGTGGACAGTCTCAACATCGTCGCGTCGTGAAAGTTGCTGAAGCAGGTCCGGGCGTGCCCCATTGAACCCGTAGATCGACTGATCCGGGTCACCAACGGCGAACAGGCGCATCCCAGCACTAAAGCAGAGCCCCAAAACCATGCGGTGCAACGCACGCCCCAAGTCTTGATACTCGTCGACGACCAAAACCGGATACTTCGCAAGAAGCGCGCGTTGAAGCCACTCATTGGCGCGCAGCGCCCGCAAGGCCAGCAGGGGCATGTCGTCAAAATCGATGCGCCCCATGGCCCGCAACTCGTCCTCAAAGGCCTCAACAAGGGCCGCCAATACAGGGTCGCGCTCACGCCACTGGGGACTATTTCGGTTCAGGATCGCTCGGCGGTAATTACCCATTCTGAAGTCCCACGTCTGCGGGTTATCAGGGCCGTCGATGACGCTTCTGTAGGCGCGTTCAAGCGCGCGGGCCCGCTCACTTTGCGTCGCGACGCTGAAATCGTCAGGAAGGCCGAGCCCCGCCACCTTTGCGTATGGCAATACGATCTGAGTCAGCGAGAACGAATGGACTGTGCCGATGAAGACACGGCCTCCAGGTTCGATACCGAGGGCCGCCAACCGGCTTTCAAGTTCTCTCGCGCACTCATTGTTGTAGGTGATGCACGCGACGCCGCGCGGTTCCTGGACATCCTCAGCTAGGAGGCGCGCGAGCTTTACCGTCAGCGTCTTTGTCTTGCCGCTGCCCGGTCCTGCAAGGACAACGCAATGGCCGTGGGAATCGTAGGCCGCCCACTGGCCAGGATTACGGCGCAGTGATTCTGCTGCCTGTAGATAAAGCGCTCGCTCAGACACGGTCTGCAACGAACTCAATGGCGCGCTTTATATAGGCGGGCGGTTCGATGCCCTCTATGCGGGAGGCAAGGCGCTGCGCAAAGCGACCCTTGCCAACGGATTCGATCAGCTTGAGATAGTTCTCGACATCCAGAGTATCCCGATCAACTTCCCACCCGTCGATCCAGTTTCGTCGTTCCTGACTCCATTTCTGTTCCCTCAATACCGCAATAATTTCGGCTGTAAAGTCCTCATCTATGAAAAGATCAACTTCAAGGGTATGCGTGTTTGTGAAGACGCCAAAGTTCTCGCATCTGTCGCTGAAATCATCCGCGTTCTTAGCGAGTTCTTTGTGCTCATTCACCACCTCGACGGGCACCTCGCCGGTCCTCTCATGCTCCATAGCCGCGATGAGTTTCAAAGCACGGTTCATGGCAAGAGGCTTTTTACCTTCAACGGGATCCCAGTCAGTGACAATCGAGAAGGGGATATCAAGTGCGGACAGAAACTTCGCGTAGGGCTTAAAGTTCGTGCCGGCGACAGAGCAAACCGTAATGCCGGCGTGATCAAGCGGATGACCAATTGTTTCAGCAAGCACTGGCAGCAGGAATTTTTCGGCGTCGCCTTCGACCAGGATGATGCCGCGGGCGAACATCATCTCCGCTCTTGTGACATCAAGGTAGCGGGCAAGATCCTCTTCATCGGTTTCAGAAAGGGAGATGCTTGCCGTGGAATGCCCGACAGCCCCTTCGTTGGCTGTCTCTTTAAGCAGCACTAGAGAGCGTAGCGGCGCAACGCTGGCAATATGCGGCGAGTGCGTAGTCAGCAGGATCGAGAGAGGGGCACTCTCGTCATCGCCACCAATATCTTCGAAGAGATCCCGGTAGACAGACCGTTGCAAATGCGGGTGCAAATGAGCTTCCGGCTCCTCGATCGCCAGGAGTGTGTGATCCCGCAAGTTCTCATTCATCTGGCGTTGGAGTTCGAGGCTCTTGAGGGTGAGGAAAACAATATTTGCAGAACCAAGGCTGGCATCGTTGATCGCTCTCTGACCGTCATCAATCAGTAATCTTATGTTGCGGTAGAGCCGCGTGGCCTCTGTAGCGCCAAACCCTAGCCGGGGTTTGATGTCCTGTTTTGGGCCGCTCATCTCGGCGAAGCGCGTGCCGAGCTTCTCCTCCAGCTCCTTCACAGCCTCAAAATCGCCAAGTCGGGCTGTCGCTGCTTGAACCGCGTCCTTTATCTCCTCAAGCTCGTTGCGCTCGACGCCACGGAACGCGCTTTCGATTAGCGGCCGCAACGGCGACCGGCGCCAGGTTGCAAGATCGCCCTCCGCGTCTCTGAGCGCGGGAAGCACCTCCATGGTAATCCGTCGTCGCTGCGCGTGCCCGAACGTCTTCGTGTCGCTCTCTCCCCCGTAGCAGACGAACTCATAGTCATCCTCTGACGCCGGCGAGCCTTCCAGATCGCCTCTGGGCCGGAACTCGTAAGTGAGGCGTACCGTCTCCGGGTCGTCATCAAGGCGGAAATCCGTCATTTCCGCCAGGATATCTAAGTCGTCGTCGAAGTCCTTGATTTCGACGGCCACAACGATCTTGTCATCTTCGTCCGGTTCTCCTAACCCGTCCCAGAAGTCCTCTAGTCCGAGTTGGCGGGCGCTGTCAGGGAGTGTGGGATCGAATATGAGGCGGATCGCATATAGAAGGTTGCTTTTGCCGACACGGTTTTCACCGACCACAACAATATTGCCGTCAAGCGCGACATCTAGATCCGAGAAATTCCTGAAGTTTTCAATTTTTATTCGTGACAAATACATTGCGCGCCCAATCTTTCCTAGTGTTCGAGATAGGTATGACCCATCGCTTCAGTTCGATAGCCGTAGTTCGAAGCTTTGACGACCAGCAGGTATTAGACCCGTACTGCGTAATCTCAGATGAACGTGCCTGCCGTCTTTGCTGGCATGTCCGCTTTGGGTCGATATCGGACAATCGAGTTTTCTCATAATTCTTAAGAAGACAGTATCTTAATGAAAAGAGGGTGTCACCTCTCACGAGCGTGCACGCATGCAGCTTTTACTGAATTATGGTTCGAGGGTAAGTAACAAAGAATCAGCAGTAAGGGAGTCAGCGTCCAAAACAGTTCAGTTTTGCCCAATGAGAGCCAAAACCAAAGTATGGGCTGGGGTATGGGCTGGTTAAATTACAGACACAAAAAAGCCGCTGAAATCAGCGGCTTATTCGTGATACTTGGCGGAGGGACAGGGATTCGAACCCTGGATAGGCTATTAACCTATGCCGGTTTTCAAGACCGGTGCATTCAACCGCTCTGCCATCCCTCCGGCTTATGGGTGCGTATACTAACAGCTTCTCCTTGTAAGTCAACGCCTTTTGAATAAATTAGTAGAGCCTTAAACCGACGCGGGTAATCATGCCAACCTCCATTTCGCTGACGACCCAGTGGATACCATGCCAATCTACGTCGTCACCGACCACAGGGTGACCGCCGACTCTGAGAGAGACGAACTCTGCGAGCGTCATCTCCTGCTCGCCGGGGCTCAGTGTCAAGCCATAGGCTTGGGCGATATCCTGCATTTGGGCGTTGCCGTCCAAGGTAAAGGTGCCAAAGAAGGCGCGTTCTTGTTTGAGCTTGGCATCGCCATTGAACAGTCGGTTGAGCGCGACCAGGTCTTCCGTACGACCAATCACACAGATTACATCGCCAAGTTTCAACCGGGTGCTGCCCTTGGGATGCAGCATGACGTGATTGCGGAACAGCGCCGAAATCAGCGCACCCGAGGGGAAGCGCAGCAATCGGATTGGAACGTCTTCAAGGTCTTCGTTTTCGACGACATAAACGAACATCTCAAAGTCGTTATCCGGGAGGATGCCCAGTGGACCGCGACGGTTGGGCGTGGTACCCGCGGGTACTTCTACTTTCAGCCAGCGGGCCATGAGGGTGAGAGAGCCGCCTTGAATCAGCAGCGACATCAGCACCACCGCAAAGGCGACATTAAAGTAGAGCGACGCGTTTTCGACTCCGCCAATCACTGGAAAAATGGCGAGCACGATCGGAACGGCTCCGCGCAGGCCGACCCAGGCAATGAAGAGGGTTTCGCGCCAACGGAATTTGAAAAAGGGTTTAATGCTAATCAAGACGGCCAGCGGGCGAGCGACGAAGATCAACGCCAACGCAACGAAGCCAGCGGGCAGGGCCACGTCCCAAAGCTGGCTGGGCGTCACCAGCAATCCCAGCACCAAGAACAAGCCGATTTGGCTCAACCAGGCCAAACCATCGTGTACGGGCAGGATGAAATTGAGGTGGCGGCCTGGCTGATTACCAATCATCAGGCCCGCTAGATAAATCGCTAAAAAGCCGCTGCCTCCCAGCACGCTGGTCAACCCGAACACGCTAAAGCCAAGTGCCAACGCCAGCATGGCATAAAGACCAGGTGCCAAGTCCAGCCAGCGGAGCAGTTTGGCGCTAAGCCATCCGCCCCCAATGCCGACTGCCAACCCAATACCAAACTGAGAAATGAAGAACAGCAACGTTTCGCCGACACCGCCGATGTCACCGACCAGCAGCTCTACCAGCATCAGTGTTAGAAAGATCGCCATCGGGTCGTTGGTACCCGATTCGATTTCCAGCGTCGCCCCTACCCGTTCGTTAAGGTTCACTCCCCGCCCGCTCAACATGGAGAAGACCGCCGCAGCATCGGTAGATCCGACGATGGCACCTACCAGCAGCCCTTGCACCAAGGAGAGATCAAATACCCACATGGCGATGACGCCAACGATGGCGCTGGTAATGAAGACACCGAACGTCGCCAGAGAGAGCGCAGGACGAAACCCGACTCGGAACGTTTTAAGACGCGTGCGCAACCCACCGTCGAGCAGAATCATGGCGAGCGCTAGATGGCCGATCGTAAAGGCCATGGAATAGTCATCGAACTCGACGCCTAGCAGTCCTTCCTCTCCGGCCAACATCCCTAGGCCCAAGAAAATCAGCAGTATCGGTACGCCCACCATGGAAGAGAGACGACTCGCGAGGATGCTGAGCGCCATTAGGGAACCACCCACCAGGAAGAACGTATAAATTGCGTCCATGTCTCTCCATCTCTACATTAATGCCGTTCTATTATTGCATGTCGTTGCTGAATTTACTGAGCGTGTTCGCTAGGTTTATGCAAGGGACTAGCCAGATGCTTTGCCTGACAGCTAAACTCCGCCGTCCTACCATCGGGAGTTGAGGTTATGTTGAACGCTTTTTGGCGTGAACGTTCATTAATAGCTCTGTCATGGGTCCTTATTTTATTATTTTCATTTTCAGTGACTTACGCAAACGAAGAGCGTGAAGCAGAGATCACTGAGCCGCCGCTCTCTTTGGATAGCACCGTAAGACTACCCGAGGGGCTGTGGCCTGCCGATGACGACCGGGCAATAGAGGCACTCGAAGAAGCTCCCAGCATGGCAGTGGTACCGCCCCCGCCCCTTGATCCGCCACCGCTCAAACAACTTACGCTGATGCTAGATTGGTATTTGAGCCCACAGCATGCGGCGCTTATCGTGGCAAAAGAGCGCGGACTGTTCGCCGCCCAAGGCTTGGATATCGCCCTATCGACCCCAGCTGACCCATCCATTGCCATCAAGCTTTTGTCAGCCGGCGAGGTCGATTTAGCCCTGACTCGCCAGCCGCTTCTGCATCTACATGCCCATGAAGGGGCGCCCATCGTCCGTATCGCCACGTTGATCGAGACACCGCTCAACGCCGTGATCGTGGCGGGCGAAGCGCCCGCACCTGCCAACGTCGAGGACACCCTGGCCGACCTGCACTACGGCTTTTCTACCCGCGAAGGGCGTGACGTGCTGGTAGAGCGACTACTGCCACGCTCGGTGCGCCAAGTGGATGACTTCGTTGCGCCCGAAAGCGTGCATTTCGATGCCGCTGATGCCCTCCGTTCGAGCAGAGTCGATGCCGTGGCGGATGGTTTTTACCACAGCTTGCCCGCGCAACTGGCGGCCGATGGCATCGTCACCCACACCGTTCGCTACAGCGAGCTAGATATCCCCCGCCACGACGGACTCATTCTCGTAGCTAACAGCGATTCCGTGGCTCGTCGAGCCACAACGTGGTCGCGGGTACTGTTGGCGGTGGAAGAAGCCAGCAATTGGATGATCGAGCACCCGGACGAGGCGTGGTCGCTATTGGTTACGACTCACCCCGTGCTGGATAATCCCATTCATCAAACCACATGGGATGATCTGCTTCGCCGCGTCGCGCTAAGCCCGGCGGCGCTGGATGAGCGGCGCTATGCAGCGTTCGAGCGCTATTTACAAAACGCTGGTGCGATCTCTGACGAGCTTCCTGTAGCGCGCCTCGCGGTGAATCCACACCTTCTCATGACGCGTTGACCCACGCTTTAGCTACCTGCCACATCCATAACGCGCTGGAGCTCTATGCACGATACCCCACTAGTGTTTATCGATATCGAAACCACCGGCACTCGGGCCACCCGTGACCGGATCACCGAAATCGCGGCACTGAAGGTAGTGGACGGTGACGTCGTCGACCGGTTTGTCTGCTTGACTCATCCTCAGACCAGTGTGCCCGCCCATATCAGTCAGCTCACCGGCATCTATGATGACATGCTGGCCAACGCCCCTACGTTTTCTGACATCGCCGAGAAGCTGCTGGCATGGCTCGGCAGTGCCTGCCTAGTCGCGCATAACGCGCGATTCGACGCTAGTTTCTTACGTAACGAGTTCAAACGCGCTGGCCATCGCTACCAACCTTCGGTGATATGCACGCTGCGCCTTGCAAGACGCTTACACCCGACGCTGCCCACGCATAACTTGACCGCCCTGCTGGCCCATTTCGATATTCCTCGGGCACGTCAGCACCGCGCCGAAGACGATGCCAACGCGCTATGGGAGCTATGGCTAACCTGGCGACGCGAATGTGAAACGGAGCGTTTTCAGGCGGCCCTTACCGACGAACAGCGCCATCGCAGTCTGCCAGCGCAGCTCTCCAGCGATCAGCTCGCCGATTTGCCTAGTGCCCCCGGCGTGTATCTTTTTTACGGGCATAACCGTTTGCCGCTCTACGTGGGTAAAAGTGTCAATCTGCGCAGTCGAGTGCTGGGTCATTTTCAGCGCGACCATCAAGACGATAAAGAAATGCGTCTTGCTCAACAGATCCAGCATATCGAGTGGGAAGAAACCGCGGGAGATATGAGCGCTCAGCTACGCGAAGCGCAGCTCGTCAAGACGTTGATGCCCATCATGAACCGCCAGCTACGCCGCCAAGGGAGTCTGAAAGCGTGGTACTGGCCGAGCGATGCCCTTTGCCCCACACTGGTGAGCGGCAAGGCCATCAGCCAGCCTCAGCCGGGCAAGCTGTTCGGTCTATTTAGGAGTGCCAAAGAGGCCAAAGAAGCGCTACGCAGCGTGGCCGAAGAGCACGGCCTTTGCCCTCGCGTATTGGGCCTGGAGAAAGGCAAAGGGCGTTGCTTTGCGCAACAGCTAGGCAAATGCCGTGGCGCGTGCTGTCAGCAGGAACCGCTGGAAGCGCATAGCCTGCGCGCGCAGCGAGCACTGGCCAAACTGCAGGTGAGCGCATGGCCGTGGCCAGGCCGTATCGTCATCCGTGAGCAGAGCCGCCGAGGCGGCCCCATTGCGTATCATGTGGTCGACCATTGGTGCTACTTGGGGAGCGCCACGACCCACCGCTGCGCTCAAGCGCTGACGGAGGACACGCCACAATTCGACATGGATACCTATCGCATCCTCAACCGCTTTTTGAGCGCGCCCGACCAGCACGGCCTTACGATTGCGCCGCTATGAAAGCATCGATGGCTTGCTGAAACGCCTCGGGCTGGTCGGCGTGTAGCCAGTGCCCGGCGTTTTTGAGGGTGACGAGCCGGGCTCGCGGCAGCACCTCACGCAGCGCGGGCAGCATGTCGTCACTGACGTAGTGAGAGTCGGCGCCGCGCAGAACTAACGTTGCCCCCTCGAACGGGACATTCCCATCGGGCTTGCCGATGATATCCTCGTAGCCGCGCTTGATCTCGTCTAGCCCCACCCGCACGCCCATCACGCCCTGCTCGTCTCGCACCAGGTTGGTGGCGAGAAAGAGTCGTGTGGGCCGTGAATCGACATGCTCCGCCAGCAAGGCATCCGCTTCACGCCGATTGGTAGGCTGACCTTCGCGCACCTGCTCAAGCGCGGCGAAGACGTCGTCATGGCCGTGCTGATAGGCCACTGGGGCGATGTCGGCCACCATCAGTGAGAGACAGCGCTGTGGGGCTTGGCGGGCCAGCGTAATGGCCACCTTGCCGCCCATGGAGTGCCCTAACACGTGGGCTTGCTCGATGCCCAACTTATCCAGCGCGGCTAACACGTCCTGGCTCATGGCCCGATAGCTCATGCCTTCGGCGTGGGGAGAACGTCCGTGGTTTCGTAGGTCCACCGCGACCACCCGACGCTTTCGCTGCCACACTTTCAAGTGAGAGCGCCAATTGTCGGCGCTACCGAGCAAGCCATGAATCACTACCAGCGGCTGGCTTGTCTCATCGGCCTCGGCGGGCAGGTCCATCACGTAAAGATCCACGGGGGCACGGTCGGTCATGCTACGTCCTTATCGGTTAAGCGGTTCGCGGTGAGGCGTCGTGTTGTCCCGTCCATACCACCAAGCGACGCGTGAGCCACGCCAGCAGCAGCCCATAAAGCGGCAGGAAGAACAGTAGGCTAATGCTCAGCTTAATAGCGTAATCGACGGCAGCAATTTCTACCCAGTGCTGCGCCATGAAAGGATCAGGACTGTTATAGAAGGCGGTGGCGAAGAAGGCAAACGTATCCGCTAGGTTGCCCAGGATCGTCGAACAAACGGGCGCGACCCACCAAGCCCACTGGCGCAAGCGGTCGAACACCTGCACATCCAGCAGCTGGCCGAGCACGTATGCCAGAAAACTTGCCACTGCAATGCGGGCCACGAAAAGATTCCACTCGCCAAGCGCTTCGATGCCAGCGAAGCTGCCTCGCGGAAAAATCACGGATACGACGTAGGAGACCAGCAGCGCGGGAAACATCACGCGCAAAATAATACTACGCGCAGGTCCTTTACCGAACAGGCGAACCGTCAAATCAGTCGCCAGAAAGATAAATGGGAAACTAAAGGCGCCCCAGGTAGTGTGAAAACCAAATAGCGTGAAGGGTAGCTGCACCAGGTAGTTACTGGCGGCGATGATGGTGATATGGAAAGCGACCATCACCATGAGGCAACGGCGATGCTGAGCGTCGGTTAAAGCGAACATGCGAATTGACCTTTTTTTAATGGAGAGGGGTTAGGGAACCCTCAAAAAAGCGCCATAAGCGCTACTGGGGCGCGCATTATACGCGTTACCAGCAGTAATGAAAGGCAGTGGAACGTATCTAGCCGCCCCACCGCCCCGGCAGCTAGGCTCTTACAGGGCGGTGGCGCGTGCAGCACAGCATTAGTGATCGGTGGGAGTAGCCTGATCAGCGGCACCCACATTGCGTTCGCGCATCGCGGTATGCACATCGTCCAGGCTGGTCGGATCATCGATGGTAGAGGGTATCCCGAAGGATTTACCATCGGCGATATTACGCAGCAGTTTGCGCAATATCTTACCAGAGCGAGTTTTGGGTAACCGGTTGACCACCAGCACTTGCTTGAAACACGCAATGGGGCCTATGTGATCGCGAACCCGCTCGATGAGCTCGGCTTCAAGCGTTGCCTCATCGCCATTAAAGCCATCTTTGGGGATCACCAACCCGACCGGCACCTGACCTTTCAACTCATCGTGAATACCGATTACGGCGCACTCAGCCACGGCAGGATGCGCCCCCACCACTTCTTCCATTTCACCGGTAGAGAGACGATGTCCGGCGACATTGATCACGTCATCCGTACGCCCCATGATAAAAAGATAGCCCTCTTCATCGAAGTAGCCGCCGTCACCGGTCAAATAAAAACCTGGGTAAGCCGCCATATAAGCGCTATGAAAGCGCTGTGGGTCTCGCCAAATGCCTACCAGACACCCCGGGGGGAGCGGCTGCTTGATGACGACACTGCCCTGCTGCATGGCGGGTGCCTGTTCGCCATCGCGATCTACTATTTGCACGTCGAACCCAGGCACGGGGTATGTCGCAGAACCCGCTTTGGTGGGCGCCGCTTCGATGCCTGGCAGGTTGGCAGCAATCGGCCAGCCGGTCTCGGTTTGCCACCAGTGGTCGATCACCGGCACATCGAGCAGGTCGTCTAACCAGTGGAACGTAGGCGGGTCTAGACGCTCGCCTGCCACGTATAAGTGCTGCAAGCTACTGATATCGTACTGCTCTAACTGCTTGGCTTCGGGGTCTTCTTTTTTGATAGCTCGAAACGCCGTGGGCGCCGTGAAGAAGCTTTTCACTTTGTACTCATCAATCAAGCGCCAGAACGCCCCTGAATCCGGGGTCTTAACGGGCTTGCCTTCGTAGACGATGGTCGTGCAGCCGCGCAGTAGCGGTGCATAGACGATATAGGAGTGCCCCACCACCCACCCCACATCGGAGGCGGTGAACATGACGTCGCCGGGATTCAACCCATAGATGGCTTCCATGGAGTAGGCCAAGGCGACGGCGTAACCGCCGGTGTCACGCACCACCCCTTTCGGCTTCCCAGTGGTGCCAGAGGTATACAGTATGTAAAGCGGGTCGGTGGCTTTGACGGGGACACACTCAACATAAAGCGCTTCTGCCTCCAGCGTCTGCCAATCCACATCGCCAGGCTGCAGCTCGACGCGGTGCACATCGCGCTGGTAGATCACACAAGCATCGGGCTTGAAGCTGCTTAGAGAGATAGCTTTGTCGACGATCGGCTTGTAGGGCAGCACTTTATCGACTTCGACACCGCAGGAGGCAGCGATGACCACTTTGGGTTCGGCATCTTCGATACGAACCGCCAGCTCATGGGGGGCAAAACCACCAAATACCACCGAATGAACCGCGCCCAAGCGGGCGCAGGCATACATGGCAATCATCGCTTCGGGCACCATGGGCATATAGATGATCACGCGATCACCTTTGTTCACGCCCAGCTTGGCGAGCCCGCCCGCAACATGCGCCACTCGATCGCGCAGCGCTTGGTAACTCAGCGTTTGTTTTGAGTTGGTGACCGGGGAGTCCCAGTAAAGCGCAGGCTGATCGCCGCGACCTTGCTCGACATGGTAGTCGATGGCGGCGTAGCAGATATTCAGCTCTCCATCGTGAAACCAGCGCGCATGCTGCTGCTCATCGTAATGGAGAATGGTGCTAGGTGGTGTGTACCAGGGCACTCGCTTGGCTTGCTCGGCCCAAAACATGTCTGGATGTTCGATGGCGTGTTGGTAGGTACGCTGGTAGAGGCTCATGGTGACCTTGTGATTATTGTGTCAATGAAAGAGCATCTTTAAAGCAAAGATGGATTGTCGACACTTTATAAAGTAATTCACCAACCCACCCTCATACTATGGGTGTAAACGCGACCAAAGACGCATCCAAACGCCAGTATTGTCGACAACGCACGACCTATTATCATTGATAGAGCGTTAAACCCATATTTGGACAAAAACCCCTAAATTACTGATCATTAAATAACCCAATCCTCGCGACGCGACGATGGCTACATAACCTATAACAACGCTGTCATAACAGTGTAGGCAAGGAGATTTTCATGTCTGCTTCTACGAGCGCCGCTACACGACTTCTGGAACATAATGGTCACGCCATCGAGGCGGGCACGCAATTGCTTAAAGCACTAGCCAACGAAAAACGCTTGCAGATTCTGTGCCTACTGGCTGAGAAAGAATTGTCAGTGACACAAATCAATCAGCAGCTCTCGTTGAGCCAATCGGCCTTGTCACAGCATCTAGCCATCTTACGTCGTGACCAGTTGGTCAATACCCGCAGGGAGTCACAAACCATTTACTACTCTCTGAGCAGTGAAAGCGCCAAGGCGATCATCGCCACCCTGGCGCAACACTATGCGGCGTAGCGCACCATCGCCGCCAGCCACCGATGTTAGCGGCGCTGCCACCCTGCGGCATCGACCACGCCTAGCGCCTTCACAATGGCATGCTCTACCCCCGCCGACACCGCCAACCCCACCTTACGGCTAAGTGTTTTCGGCGGCTCTAGCTTGACGCGGTACACCTGTGCGTTGGCGATCCGCTCCACTAGGTAAGCCTCACTGGTACCGATACTATCCACCAGTTTTTGCTCCAACGCTTCACTGCCATACCAAATTTCGCCTGTCGCGAGCGTGTCGATATCCATCTCTGGACGATGTCGGGAGACATACTCTTTGAACAAACGGTGCGTGTTTTCCAAATCATCGATGAACTTCTCGCGCCCCTCTTCGGTGTTCTCTCCCAGAACCGTCAACGTACGCTTGTATTTACCGGCAGTCAGCAGCTCGACATCGATATCGTTACGTTTGAGCAAGCGGTGGATATTCGGCACTTGCGCCACTACACCAATCGAGCCGATCACTGCAAATGGTGCGGCTTTGATGTGACTGGCCGTGCAGGCCATCATATAGCCTCCACTAGCAGCCACTTTGTCAATGCACACCGTCGTCGTCAGACCCGCTTCTCTGAGCCGATCGAGCTGGGCGGCTGCTAGGCCATAGGCATGTACCAGACCGCCCGCTGATTCGAGCCTGACGATGACTTCATCATCGCCACTGGCTACGTCGATCACCGCAGACACTTCCTGGGCAAACCGTTCCGCCTGAGACGCTTTGATATCGCCATGAAAGTCCAAGACCCAAACGTTTTGTTGCGATGAACTGCCACTATGACCTTGTTTGGCTGCTTTTTGCCTGGCCTTCTCCTCCTGACGAAACGCTTTGATGAGCTTTTTACGCGCCCCTTGGACGGTCGTCGTCACACGCAGACGGCGCTGGCGTGCCCGACGCTGATCATTGAGCGACTCGACATGCAGCTTCAGGCCATGTTCGCCAGTCTCTTTGCTGCGCATAACGATGATCAGCAATAGCGCGACGGCCCCCATGATCAGCGTGGTTTGCAGTAAGAATGTGCCCATTTCCACGACCCACTCAGCCATCGTCACTCTCCTCTGCTGTGTTTGAAACGTTTGCTTTTTTGTTATCAATCAAGCCTGCTTTTGGCGTTAGTTACCGCAGGCTTGATTAAAACAATTGTTTGAAATAATCTCATCCAAACATGGTACGTTAATGACACCACTCACACTTAGGAACGGTCCTATGTCATCCACCACACTTGATAAGTTGCAATCTCGCTTTAACCCCGAGGCGGCCAAAGGGATGCACGAAGTCTTTCAGTTTCACTTCGCCGATGCGGGCAGTCACTACTTGGATATCCAGGATGGTACGCTCGGCGTGCATGAGGGCGAGCACGACGATCCGTCGGTCAGCCTGAGCATGAGTACGGACACGCTGAAGGGCATCATGAACGGTGAGATCAATGGCATGACGGCGTTCATGACCGGTAAATTGAAGGCCACCGGTAACGTCATGCTCGCCACCAAGCTGACCAGCCTGTTCCCCAGCCAATAAACACGTCCTACTCGCGCCACCTTGCTAAATGCGTTTCAATCAAGTCGCGAGAAATGGAGTAAGGCGGCGGCAGCGACGGAAGCTGCCGCGGCGAGAACCATGCAGCATCGCTAATCTCTACACCATCGATCCGAATGCGCTTTGTCGTGGCCTCGGCAAAAAAACCCAGCATGAGCGAGTGCGGAAAGGGCCACGCCTGACTATGGTGATATCGTAACCGATCCACGTGCACCCCTACCTCTTCGAAAATTTCTCGATGCACGGCCTCCTCCGCAGACTCTCCCGGTTCGATAAAACCGGCCAACGTGGAGTAGCGCCCGGGAGGAAAGCGCGGACTGCGCGCTAGCAGCATCGCCTCACCGCTGGTGACCAGCGTAATGATACAGGGCGAAATGCGCGGATAGTTACGGTGCCCACAGGCGTGACAGTGCATAGCAAACTCGGCTTCGAGCTTGGTGGCTCTTTCTCCGCAACGTCCGCAATAACGGTGATTCTCCAGCCAAGCACCCACTTGTAGTGCCGTCGACAGCAAGCTAAACCAAGATTCGGGCAACTGTCCCAGCCACTGTCGCCCCTCTATCCAGTCGTCGCCGGGTTGGGTTTCCACCAGCAGTGCCACCGGTTCATCGTACCAATAGCACAGTGGCTGCATCTGCTCAGTCCATGGTTGGAGAGGCTGCAGCGGCGATAGCTCACTCTTGATAGGCGCAGGCGCAATGTAACTGCGAGAGACACGTATCACACGCCCCTCTTTGACATGATGGGGGATTTGGCGCTTAAGCATCGGCAGCGGATCCGTCTAGCCAGCGCAACTGATGCGCCTCACATTTGGCCTGATGAGCTGCCCGCTCCTCTTGGGTGGGGCGAATGACACGCAGTTGCCCAGGCGACAGTGATAAGCGACGCACCGAAAGACCTTCGTTCGCTTCATTCTGCTGACGCTTGTCACTGCCGCTATCGGCATCCAAGGTCAGCGCCGTTTGGCCGCCGGTCATAGCCAGATACACATCGGCCAGTATTTCGGCGTCTAGCAAAGCGCCGTGAAGTACGCGGTGTCCATTGTCGATATCATAACGTTTGCACAATGCGTCGAGATTATTACGTTGCCCCGGGTGCATTTCACGCGCCATGACCAACGTATCGAGGATTCGGCAATGGTCTCGCACCGGTCCGAGCGCGGGTGCCCGACGGCGTTTGTTGAGCATGCCAAGCTCGTGATCGATGAACCCAACATCGAAGGGGGCATTGTGAATGACCAACTCGGCCCCTTCGATGAACGCCCAAAACGCATCGGCGATCTCAGCAAATACAGGCCCGTTCGCTACTTTAGCATCATCGATGCCGTGGACCGCGACCACCTCAGCGTCGATATGGCGCTCGGGATTGATGTACTGATGGTAAGTCCGTCCGGTAAAACGACGATTGACCATCTCGACGGCACCAATCTCCACTAAACGGTGCCCATCTTTGGGATCGATACCCGTCGTTTCCGTATCTAGGATGACTTGACGCATGCCGCTCTCCTTTGATGTTCATCGATGGCTTCGTTGGCCAGCTCATCGGCACGCTCGTTGCCTGGATGGCCGCTGTGCCCTTTCACCCAGTGCCACACTACGCGATGGCGATGCGTCTCTTCATGAAGCGTTTTCCACAGTTCGGCATTTTTGACAGGCTGCTTGGCCGCCGTTTTCCAGCCGCGTTTGACCCAGTTATGAATCCACTGGGTAATGCCCTGGCGGACGTATTGCGAGTCTGTCCATAACGCAACGCTGCAAGGCTTGTTCAAAGCACGCAGTGCCATGATCGCTGCTGTCAACTCCATGCGGTTGTTGGTGGTCTCGGCCTCATAGCCTTTCAATGTCTTTTGATGGGGTCCGCTTTCCAACACGACTCCCCAGCCGCCTGGGCCCGGATTTCCTCGACAGGCCCCATCGGTATACACCGTTACCTGGGGCAGCCCCTCGGCTGCTTGCTTACTCACGTTCACTATCCTTTTTTAAACGACGCTGGCTCTTCGAGTGGCTCCAGGGAGCGCCCGTCCGCGTAGCGCCCAACGAAGAGGGCGCGATCGGAGCACTTAGACCAAATTTGACGCGCTGAACGGGGGCATGACGCTGGCGTCGTTGGGCTTGAATCATATAACTTTCGCCCAGCGGCAAATTATGCCGCCTCCCCCAAGCCTCCCAGCGCACACCGCAAGCTGTACTGAGTGGGCCACGAAAACAGCAGTAGTCTACGCGCTCAACCTCAAAGTCGACAAATGCCAACCAATCCTTTAAACGGTTCGCCGAACGCCTGTGGCCGTTCCAGGGAAAGGCCGTTTGTTGCTTGCGCCAGCGCTGTGTTAAGCCATTCAAACCGAGCGGGTTGAATCCAAACAGAACCAGAACGCCATTATCCGCCGTTACGCGAGCCGCCTCCCGAAGGGTATGGTGAGCCTCATGAAGGTGTTCCAGCCAGTGGTGAATGACCACCGTATCCAGGCAACGGTCAGGCAGTGCCCATTGATCCGGCGGGCACACCAACGAGGCATCGCTCTCTGCCAAGGCGCGGCTGGGAGCCCAGCGAATCGGGTGTGTAATCAATGACATACCCATCATTGCTGGCCCCATGCCCATTTCGAGACTGTGGCCGCCTTTGCGGCCTTCTACCACAGGGCCCAGGCAGGCACGTTGGGTTTCCCAAAGCGCTCGGCCTGCATCGGATTGCCAGTAAGCCTGCGCGCAGGTCAAGCGCTGCGCCAAGCTGTCGGCTTTTGGCGAATTTGACATAAACGGCGCTTCCCTCCACAGTAACGGCTTTTTAACGTCTATTTGTATCAGTTTTGCGCGCGACAGCGCATGGTTTGACTTTACGCATTTTTAGCATTCAAAGGATCTCGCCCATGATGAGCGTGACACCGATACCCGCCCTAAGCGACAACTATATTTGGCTCATAAGACAAGATACCAGTCAAAGCGTTTGCGTGGTGGACCCCGGTGAAGCAGCGCCTGTCATTGACATCCTCGAACGTGAGGCGCTCACCCTAGACACCATACTGATCACTCACCATCACCAGGATCACGTTGGCGGTTTGGATGCGCTCATCAAACGCTACTCTCCTCGCGTCATTGGCCCCGACAACCCTGACATCCAAGGAATCGACGTTCGCGTGAGGGACGGTGATCAGGTGCGCATCATGGGTCGCCTGTTCGATGTCATGGCGACACCGGGACACACTCTTGACCACATTAGTTATTTCGCTCCCGGCATTCCCGCCTTGCTTTTCTGCGGCGATACGCTGTTTTGCGCAGGCTGCGGGCGCCTGTTCGAAGGCACACCCGAGCAAATGTTCAGCTCATTGAATCGTTTAGCGGAACTCCCCGAGGATACACTGGTCTTTGCAGCGCATGAATATACGCAAGCGAACCTGACGTTTGCACGTGCTGCCGACCCTGACAATGATGCTGTGACATACGCACTGCAGGAGTGTGAGAAGGCACGGGCATTGGACCGGCCGACGTTACCCAGCACGATAGGACGCGAGCTGACGATCAACCCCTACTTGCGCGTGGGCACCGACAGCGTGCGCCAAGCGGCGGGATGCCAGGGGTCTAACGATGACAATCTCGCTACGTTCACCACTCTTCGGGAGTGGAAGAACCGTTTTTAAGAACGCTATCGACTAGAAACGAACTCGACTATGACCTATCGAACGATTCGCCAGCGCTTATTGTTAAGCGCTGGGAGTACCGTAGTAATGGGCCTTTTTTTGGCCGCTGCAGCCAGCTCACAAGCATCTGCCACCGATCCAAATCTGACCTATACCACCGTCAATGATGCCGTGGCGAATAATGGGAACGAACGCACCGCACGCTTCCAGCCCACTGCGCTGCATCACCACTTCTGGGAGTCGCTGGTACTGGAGCCCCAGGATGCGTGGAGCTCGCTACGCTCGAGCTTCCAGTGGCAGGATAAGAACCTTCCCGCCGATGCTCAATCCAGAGTCGATGAATGGATCGAGTACTATCGCTCTAGCCCGGAAAACATCGCGGCCATTACCGAACGTGCCACACCGTGGCTCGCTTGGATTGCTCAACAAGTGAGCGACCGCGGCTTACCCGGTGAAATCGCTCTGATTCCATTTGTCGAGAGCTCCTTTGACCCTAGCGCACGAAGCCATCTCGGTGCAGCCGGCTTATGGCAGTTCATGCCCGGTACGGGTGACGCATTGGGGCTAGTACGTAATGGCAACTATGACGGCCGATTGGATGTGGTCACTTCGACGGAAGCAGCGCTGGATTATCTGGAAATGCAGGCCGATGAGTGGTACGAGGGAGATCTGATGCTCTCGCTAGCCGCTTATAATGCGGGCGCAGGCACTGTTAACCGTGCCCAGCGCCAAGCACAGAGTCAAGGGCTAGCTGGCAAATATTGGGACCTATCACTGCCCCATGAAACCATGCAGTACGTACCCAAGTTAAAAGCCATTGCCACCATCATCAACGAACCTGACAAGTATGGCGTCAAACTGCCGGACATCCATCCAGATCCTGCCTTTGCCAAAGTGCAGCTGGAGCAGCCCGTCAGCTTGGCACAAGCATCCCAACTATTGGATGTCAGCCAATCAGCGCTAGCCGAGCTAAACCCTGGTCTGCTCAATGGCAGCCTCGACCCACGTAGCGCGCAGACGCTCCTGGTGCCAGAAGAGGTAGATACGCAGGTATTAGCTCAGCTTTCGCAAGCCAACGACACGACGCTGGCCTCGACCGCTACCCCAGAGGTGCATCGCGTCGAGCGAGGGGATAATCTGTCAACGATTGCTGCCCGATATAACGTTGATCAGCAAGACTTAATCCGCTGGAATGCTATCGAGCGCCCCGAAGCCCTTCAGCCTGGGCAGCTACTGTCACTCTCGGATCAGTAGCAGAGCCGATAGCACAGTCATACACGGGCATTATAACGTTGAGGCAAGGTTACAACAGGAAGTTTACCGATGGCACGCAGCGTCATGCTCAAAAAGACGGGATTATTGATCAGCACACTGCTGCTGAGCTGTTCGTTATGGGCCTCGGAAGAGATGCTTGGCAGCGCGCCCAGTACCGTCCCGGTCGAGACGGTACATGGGCTATCGCTTTACGATAGCCCGGCGCTACCCGAAGATTTCGCCTACTTCCCCCACGTCAACCCTCAAGCGCCCAAAGGTGGCTCCATCACTCACACTGCGGTCGGCGGCAGCTTCGACTCGACCAATCCCTTCATCATTCGCGGTACGCCAGCCACCGGCATCTCGCAAATCTATGACACATTGATGGCGAGTAACCCCAACGAGCCTTTTAGCCTTTACGGCCTGTTAGCAGAAGGCGTGCGTTTGGATCCGGAGCGTCGCTGGATCGAGTTTGACCTGCGCGAACAAGCCCGCTTTCAGGATGGAGAGCCCCTAACCGCTTACGACGTCGTTTTCTCTTTCGACCTTCTTCGCGAACAGGGCAACCCTTTTTATGCCAGCTATTACGCAGGCGTCGAGCAAGTCATCGCGTTGAACGAGCATCAGGTTCGCTTTGAATTCAATGACACCGACTCTCGAGAGCTGCCCCTGATCGTGGCGCAGCTTCCCATCCTACCCCGACATTATTGGGAGCCTCGTGATTTTAGCGCTCCGACGCTTGCCGCTCACCCTGGCTCAGGACCATACCGTATTAGTGAGGTAGACCCTGGGCGTCGCATCGTTTATCAGCGCGACGAAAACTATTGGGGTAAAGACCTGCCCGTCAATATCGGGCGCTATAACATCGATCGGGTCATCTACGAGTACTACCGGGATCGGGACATTGCCTGGGAAGCGTTCAAAGCGGGCCTCACTGATTTTCGTATCGATGCGCGTGCCGCCACCTGGGCCATCGGCTACGATTTTCCTGCTTACCGTGACGGGCTAATCGAGAGGATTACCGTACCCGACGTTAACCCATCGATGATGCAGGCGTTCGTTTTCAACCTGCGTAAAGAAAAGTTTCAGGACCCACGTGTACGAGAAGCCTTGAGCCTGACGTTCGACTTCCCCTGGCTCAATACCAATATTTTTTACAACACTTACGCCCGAACCGAGAGCTTCTTTCAAAACTCCGAAATGGAGGCGGTCGGCATGCCTTCCGATGAGGAACTGGCGCTACTACAGCCATACCGTGATGAGCTTTTGGCGTCACATCGATCAGACAGGCTGTTTACGGCGCCCTTACCCATCGATCACCCGGTTGAACTACGCGAGCGGCTGCGGTTGGCGTTAAGCCTGCTTCGTGAGGCAGGCTACCGCGTTGAGGAGGGGGTACTGGTAGATGATCAGGAGCGCCCCCTCTCCCTCGAAGTGCTCCTATATGATTCAGGGCTGGAGCGCGTGGTACAACCGATGTTACGCAACATGGCACGCCTAGGCATCCAGACGTCCATGCGCATTGTCGATATTAACCAGTACCTTAACCGGGTGCGGGATTACGACTACGACATGGTCATTAGCCACTTTCCTCAATCCAATAACCCTGGGAACGAACAACGCGATTACTGGACCAGCGCTGCCGCCGAAGCGCCACAGAGCCGCAACCGTATGGCGCTGGCCCATCCAGCCGTCGACGCATTGGTGGAAGAGATCATTCGAGCCGATGACAGGGAATCACTGGATACGGCCACCCGCGCCCTTGACCGTGTGCTACGTTGGGGCTTTTATGTGATTCCGCATTACCACTCTGGCGAGACACGCATCGCCGTGTGGGATAAGTTTGGCTACCCAGAACCTTTTCCTGATTACGCCATGGATCTCGATGCTTGGTGGGTAGATACCGAACGTGAAGCGGCGCTTCAGCGACGCAATCGCCGCCGATAGGCAAGCCTGCCCCGGGGTGAGTTTGAACGAATGCTGCCAACCATCGCTGATAACCAGCGCCGATAACGCTTGCCGACAACCCTCCTTGTTGTCGTCCATTCATGGAGTGCACTGTGGCTCGCTATACCTTACGCCGACTGCTACTAATGATTCCGACGCTGTTCGGTATCATGCTGCTCAACTTCATGATCGTACAAGCCGCGCCAGGCGGGCCGATCGATCAAATGCTGGCTCGCTTCGAAGGTGCCAATGCCATGGCCAGTACACGCTTGGACATGGGCGGTGCGGATGTTCAGATCAATGATGATTCCCGTGGCGCACGGGGCATCGACCCGCGCTTCATCGAGCAGCTCGAACAGCAGTTTGGTTTCGACAAACCTGCCCATGAACGCTTCATCAGCATGATGACGGACTACCTAACCTTTGATTTTGGCACCAGTTTCTTTCGTGATCGTCCGGTGATCGATTTAATGATAGAGCGGCTCCCCGTGTCGGTGTCACTCGGCCTATGGACCACCTTGCTGGTCTACCTGATTTCCATTCCTCTGGGCATTCGCAAAGCGCTACGCCATGGCTCGCGTTTCGACGTTTGGACATCGGGGCTGGTGATCGTTGGCTACGCCATTCCCGGCTTTCTATTCGCCATTCTACTCATTGTTCTGTTTGCTGGGGGAACCTATCTAGATTGGTTTCCGCTACGCGGGCTAACCTCGCCAGACTTTGACGACCTGTCGGCATGGGGCAAGATAAAAGACTACTTCTGGCATATCACGCTGCCCGTTATCGCGGCCTCAATCGGCAGTTTTGCCACCCTGACCATGCTGACCAAAAACAGCTTTTTGGATGAAATACATAAGCAGTACGTGCTCACCGCACGCGCCAAAGGTGCCGATGAGCAACGCGTGCTCTACGGGCACGTGTTTCGTAACGCCATGCTGATCATCATCGCTGGGCTGCCATCAGCCATGATTGGTATTTTCTTTACCGGTGCGCTGCTCATCGAAGTGATTTTCTCACTGGATGGCCTTGGTCTGCTTGGTTTCGAGGCCGTCATGCAGCGCGACTATCCGGTCATCTTTGGCACGCTCTTTCTCTATACCGTGATTGGCCTGCTGCTCAAACTGGTATCGGATCTTACCTACGTGTGGGTCGACCCGCGCATCGATTTCGCGTCGAGGGAGTCTTGATATGTGCGCAATCACCTCTCGCCTATCGCCCATCACGCTTCGGCGACTCGCCGCGTTTCGCGATAATCGCCGCGCGCGGGTTTCGCTGTGGCTGTTCGCCGTTCTGTTTATCATCAGCTTATTCGCCGAGCTCATCGCCAACGACAAACCCATCGTCATGCAGTACGACGGTCAGTGGTACGTGCCGCTATTGGTCGATTATCCAGAAACCGAGTTTGGTGGCTTTTTACCGACCCGCACGGATTATCTAGACCCCTTCATTCAGCAACAGATTAGCAACCACGGTTGGGCGCTCTGGCCCCTCATTCCGTTCTCTTACCAAACGCTGGATATGCAGATGACGCGCCCGTCCCCTGCACCGCCGGACCGCCGCCACTGGCTAGGCACCGATGACCAAGGCCGCGATGTCTTGGCCCGCGTTATTTACGGCTTCAGGCTCTCTGTGGCGTTCGCGCTGGTATTGACGGCGGGCTCGCTGGTGATCGGTGTTATCGCAGGCGGCGTGCAGGGCTATTTTGGTGGCAAAGTCGACTTGATCGGTCAACGGATCACCGAAATCTGGTCGGGACTGCCGGTGCTGTTTTTGCTGATCATACTGGCAAGCTTCGTACAGCCAGGCTTTTGGTGGCTGCTAGGTATCATGCTGCTCTTTTCCTGGCTGGGGCTGGTCGACATCGTGCGCGCCGAATTTCTGCGCGCCCGCAACCTGGAGTACGTCCGCGCCGCAAAAGCCATGGGGTTGCCCTCTCGCCTGATCATGTGGCGCCACGTGCTGCCCAATGCAATGGTCGCTACCCTAACGTTCATTCCGTTCATTTTTACCGGCGCCATTGGGACCCTAACGGCACTGGATTTTCTAGGTTTTGGATTGCCACCCGGGGCCCCGTCGCTCGGGGAACTCGCCGCACAGGGCAAGAACAATCTGCATGCGCCGTGGCTTGGCATCACCGCCTTCATGACCCTAGCCATCATGCTGTCTCTGTTGGTGTTTATCGGGGAAGGCTTGCGCGATGCGTTCGACCCGCGCCACGTTAAGCAGCGTCCCTCTACTGTCCAGGAAACGACTCATGTCTGAGCCAACCCCACAACCGCTGCTGACACTCGATGGACTCACGGTGGCCTTTGATGGCAAGGTCGTTGTAGATGACCTTTCACTTTCGGTAAACCCGGGTGAAACGCTCGCGATCGTTGGCGAGTCTGGGTCAGGAAAGTCGGTCTCTGCGCTGGGTGCCATTGACCTATTGCCCAGCAATGCAGAAGTGCGCGGTCGACGTTGGCTAGAAGGCACCGATCTAACACAGCTAAGCAAACGTGACTGGAACGGCATTCGCGGCAACCGCGTGGGGTTCATTTTTCAGGAGCCGATGACGTCACTCAACCCTCTGCATCGCATCGGCAAGCAAATTGGCGAAACCCTCCGACTACACCAAGGCCTAAATGGCCAAGCGGCCCGGCAGAGAGCCAAAGCGCTTCTCGAGCAGGTCAAGCTGCCTCGGCCAGAAGAACTTCTGGACGCTTGGCCCCACCAGCTCTCCGGTGGCCAGCGCCAGCGGGTGATGATCGCCATGGCGATTGCTAACGACCCTGCACTATTGATTGCAGACGAACCGACGACCGCGCTGGATGTGACCGTGCAACAGGACATCCTCGCGCTACTCAAAGAGCTACGTGACCGTCACGACATGGGCGTATTGCTGATTAGCCACGATCTGAATCTGGTCCGTCGTCATGCCGATCGCGTTTGCGTCATGTACCAAGGCAAGTTGCAGGAAAGCGGTCGAGTAGAGGACGTGTTTCGCCGACCGCAAAGCGATTACACTAAAACGTTGATTGCCGCTGAGCCTGAGGGCCGCCCAGCCGAACCTTCGAACACTCACTCTTTGCTGACCACTCGACAACTCCGGGTCAGTTTCGCGCGCCCTAAAACACGCCTATTCCAGCGTCAGCCGCCCGCATTCGAAGCGCTAAAAGCCACTGACCTCACCCTTACACCAGGTGAAACACTAGGCATCGTCGGCGAGTCGGGATCTGGAAAGACGACCCTTGCCTCCGCCATCATGCGCTTGGTAGCGAGCCAAGGCGACGTCAAGCTGGGCGACACGACGCTGAGCCAGTTCACTGGGGAAGCGTTACGCCGTCAGCGCTACCGTTTTCAAATGGTGTTTCAGGACCCATATGGCGCCCTATCTCCCCGTATGCCCGTGTTCGATATCATCAGTGAAGGGTTACGCTTTCACTTCCCAACGCTGAGTGAGATGGAAGTGACCGAGCGAGTTCACCGCACTCTCAGTGAGGTCGGCTTGCCAAAGAGCTGCGCCGACCGCTACCCTCATGAGTTTTCCGGTGGCCAACGACAACGCATTGCCGTCGCTCGAGCGATCATTTTAGAGCCGGAGCTTCTTGTGCTGGACGAACCCACTTCTGCGCTCGACCGTACCGTGCAAAAGCAGCTCGTGGTGCTACTACGCGACCTTCAAGCACGCCGCCAGCTCAGCTATTTGTTCATCAGCCATGATCTCGCCGTGGTGCGCGCCATGGCTCACCGAATCATGGTGCTAAAAGATGGCGAAGTGATCGAACAAGGGAACTGCCTAGAGGTCCTGGCCGCCCCTCGCCACCCCTATACCAAGGCCCTTATCGAAGCGGCACACCTCTACTAATACGTCCCTTTTGTCGTTGGTTAACCGTTTAGTCTGTCATTTTTAAAAGGTGACGTTGGCTTTGAGAAGCGTCAACAATTAAGATAACGGTATAAAAAAGCACGCACTAAAACGCTGCCTTCAGCAGTATGCTGCGGGCAGCGTTCAACAGCGAAATACTGGCTAGAAACTAGCGATCTCTTCAGGTGTAAGCTCACGCCACTCGCATGGGGCAAGGTCATCCGGCAGCACTACGTCACCTACCGAGTGGCGGTGCAACGCAGTAACATGATTGCCTAAAGCGGCGAACATGCGTTTTACCTGGTGGTAACGCCCTTCCGTAATGGTTAGCTCCGCTTTCTTGGGAGTCACGAATCGAAGGATGGCCGGGTGCGTCGGTGTTTCTTCATCCTCAAGAAGAATCCCCTGAGCGACTTGCTCTACTGCCCATTCGGCGGTCTCGTCTTCCATAGGGTCGGCAAGCTCGGCCACGTAGACTTTAGCACAGCGATGGCGTGGCGAAGTCACCCGATGAGACCATTGGCCATCATCAGTCAGCAGTAACAGTCCGGTGGTGTCCACGTCTAAACGCCCGACTGGCTGTAATCGTTCGACCTTGGGCACGTCGATAATGTCAATCACCCGCGGATAGAGCCCCCGGCGCGCCGTGCACTCCACGCCTGCGGGTTTATGCATCATCAGGTAACGAAGGCCCACCAAGGTAAGCCGTTCGCCGTTGAGCAGTACCTCATCGTTGCCGGTATCGATCTGGGTGGCCGCCTGTTTGATAGGCTCGCCATTGAGGGTCACTTCTCCGTTTTTAAGCGCACGTTTTGCCAAACTGCGAGTCAGCGGTGTGGTTTCACTTAAAAAACGATCAAGCCGCATTATTGCCCGACTCCTGGCAGTAACGTAAAGCGATCGGCATCTTGCCAAGCAGGAAATTTGTCACGAAAAGCATCGAGTTCCGTTTTATCTAACACCCCCGTTTCAATGAACGGAGTATGGGCGGGCTGGTCGATCAGCGGTTCGCCTTTAAAATCGACCAGCATGGAGTCGCCGCTATAGGCCAGCCCCTTGGCATCTTCACCCACACGATTTACCCCTACCACATAGGCGAGGTTCTCTACCGCGCGTGCTTGTAACAGCGTACGCCAGGGATGTCGACGGGGAGCGGGCCAGTTGGCGACGCACAGGATGGCATCATACTCGAAATGTTCATCCTCTGCTGGCTGTTGGCGCATCCAAACGGGAAAGCGTAGGTCGTAGCATACGCTCAATTGAAGCTTGAACCCCTTGAGTTCGACGATATGGCGCGTTGCCCCCATCCCGTAGCGCTCGTGCTCGCCAGCCATGCGGAACAGGTGACGCTTATCGTAGTAGTGCAATTCACCGTCAGGCGTCGCCCAAACCATGCGATTGTAGAATTGGCCATCATCTACAATGGCCACACTCCCCGTCAGAACACAGTTTCTCGCCTGCGCCTGGCTCTGTAGCCACGCCACGCTCTGACTCTCGGCCATGGGCTGCGCCATCTCACGAGAGTTCATGGTAAAGCCTGTGGCGAACATCTCGGGTAACACGATCAGATCCGTATCTCTACCATCCAAATCACCGAGCAGCGCCTCTAAATGTTCATGATTGGCTTGCGGGTCTTCCCAACGTAAATCGCACTGCACCAAGCTAGTTTTCAATTGGCTCATGCCACGTCTCCTTTGCGTCGGTGTGTTCGTTGATAGTGTGCTAGATTAGCATTTTTACTTAATGAGGCTGCTATGCTTCCATCCGCTACGCGAGACCCTGAGGCGGTAAAGGGCGTTATGTTCGGCTTGACGGCCTACACTATGTGGGGGTGCTTCCCGCTCTTTTTTGCTCTATTCGATGGGGTCCCGGCTCTCGAGATTTTGATACATCGAATTTTATGGTCGTGCCTATTTCTGGTGGGATTGATCAGCATACTGCGGCGCTGGCCGCCGGTAATGGCTTCGCTGATCGAGCCCAGACGTCTAGGGCGTGTACTGGCCTGTGCGCTGCTCATTGCCTTTAACTGGGGCATTTACATTTATGCCGTCGAAACCCAACAAGTGCTTCAGGCCAGTTTAGGCTACTTTCTCACCCCTTTGGTGAACGTGGCACTGGGTATGCTAGTGCTGCGTGAAGTGATGGCCAAATTACAGCTAGTGGCCTTGGGCCTTGCCAGCCTGGCGATTACCATTCAGTTCGTCATGCTAGGCGAGTTACCGTGGATTAGCTTACTGCTAGCATTGAGCTTTGGTAGCTATGGATTGTTTCGTAAGCAGGTGCCGCTGGATGGATTATCGGGACTTTTCGTAGAAACACTGCTGCTGTTTCCTTTAGCGTTGCTCGCGCTCACGTGGATGAGCTGGCAGGGAGCGTCGCACTTTTTGCATGATGCCCCTATGTCTGCGCTTCTCGTCGTAAGTGGCGTTTTGACTGCCCTCCCTCTTATGGCGTTTGCTGGTGCGGCCCGCCGCCTACGATTAGCAACGCTGGGATTTCTGATGTACATCAACCCCAGCATCCAGTTTTTGATTGCGCTGACGGTATTCGGCGAGCCGCTAGGCCTGATTCAACTCGCCACGTTCATGATGATCTGGACGGGCTTGGCGCTCTACTCTTGGTCATCTTGGCAGTCACGCCCGCGCCAGGCGATGGCTTGAGTTCGCCAGCACTGCCTGTTGATCGCTCAAACCTTCGGCGGTTTCTTTTTCGGGCTGATACCCTACCCGGAAACCGCCCCAATGTTTGCCGTTGATATAAATAGGCACGGAGAGGTCATGCATGATCTCTCCCGTATCGCGTTTGTAGGTCTGCAGTAACAGTGGCTTTTCGTGCGTACCACAGCGACTCCCGGTTGGGTCGTCAAAAATACGCTTGCTGCGGCAGTATTTGAGATCGTGCTCATAGTCGCCAGTCGGCTCACGACTCACCGCCGCGTTATGGGTGGGTACGTAACCATTTCGATCACAGGCAATGGCATAGCTTAGGCTATATTCACCGAGTAGCGGCTCTTGGAGCGTAGGCAGTTGCTGATCAGTGAAGTGGTCATATCCCGTGTGGTAGAGCGGTGGCCGTGTACCGTCTATGGGTGCATAGTCGGGCTGGAATAGCATGGCTTCGGACAGCTCTCCTCGGGCAATAGCCGCCTCGAACAGCTTTCCGATATGATCGGCAGTGCGCCGAGCGGCTAGAAAGACCGTTTGATGCCGCCCTAGCAGCCGCTGTTGCGCTAGCTCGCCGTCGACCCCTTCGGCAGCGTCCATCAGCGCTCGCGCTTGTAAGGCGAGTTCATGCATGTTGCGATTGCCTTCGTCGACATCCTTCTCCAATTGACGCAGGCTGTCGGCGACGGTTTGGCTGTGCGCTCTGGTGCTGCTCATTGCCTCTGCAACGCTTGTGATCTCTTGCTGAACTTGATCGAACTCTTCGGTCATCGTCGCTAAACTGCTACCCACCCGCTGCATACCTTGAGAACGCTCGCGTACCCGGGTCATCAAATCGCCCATCGTGACCACCACGCTATGGCCACTTTGGTGCATATCTTTAACCAACTCGTCGACGCTCTGCGTAGCGGTAGACGTTTTCATCGCCAGATTACGCACCTCTCCTGCGACGACGGCAAACCCCCGCCCATGCTCACCAGCGCGGGCCGCCTCAATAGACGCATTCAGTGAGAGAAGATGCGTTTGCTCTGCGATATCTTCGATCATGGAGGTCACATTTCGAACGCGTTCGATTTTATCGTTGAGCGCCGTTAACATCTCAAGCGCTTGGCTAGAGCGATCGGCCACCTCAGTCATGTCGTGAATGATCGCCGTCAGCTCATCGTGATTGTGATGGCTCGCCTGCCGTGCGCTCTCAGCCAATGCGGCCACATGAGACGCACTGGCGCTCACCTGCACGATAGCGGTGTTGATCGCGCTCATGCTCGAGGATGCCTCGCTTGCCATACCCTCCTGTTTGCCCAAGCGCTGAGCCATTAGGTCGGCATAGTGAGACACTTCTGCCGAGGCGATGGCGGTACTGCTAGCCCGTTTCATCAATCGGTACGACATGGCCCGCAAGGAACCGTAATCACGCAGCGGCTTCAGTAGTTCGCGCTGACTCGAAGGTTGGTGACCCGCGTTATAAATCGCATAAAGGGCGCTGGCCACCGCCGTCACGCCGGCTAGCGTTGCGCATACCAGTGCCGCATAGGCCCATGGCCCGGAAAGCGACACTAGCAACGTCGCCACAATGATCAGTAGCAATGGTACAAGCCAACGAAATAGTCGCATATGAGTCACTCTTTTTTAATTGACGTTGTTGAGTTTTGAACGATGCGATAGGGAGAGGCTGCTCTCTCAGTGAGCTTAACGGGTTATGCTAATGAAATAAGTAGCACTTTGGGGGAAGGCCAACATAACGATGAGATAGCGTGGCCAATGCCGTCATTCAGCGCGTAACGCGCTAAACTATCAGTCCTTTTAACGTTACTTTGTCGGTACCTATTCAGCAGATGCTCAGGAGCTTATGTTCAAACGCTATTTGCCCATCTTCAACTGGCTACCTCATTACCATCAGCGTTTGCTCGGGGCAGACCTTCTGGCAGGCTTGATCGTGACCGTCATGGTCATTCCTCAGTCGTTGGCGTATGCACTGCTGGCAGGTCTGCCAGCGGTCGTGGGGCTATATGCGAGCATTCTGCCCCAGTTGCTTTATACCCTCTTGGGCACTAGCCGCACGCTGGCGGTGGGGCCTGTGGCGATCATAGCGCTCATGACAGGCGCTGCCCTCTCATCTGTGGCGGCACCAGGGTCAGCGGAGTATGTTCAAGCAGCCCTGGTACTATCACTGCTATCAGGCGCTATGCTGATGGCCATGGGTGCGCTGAAAATGGGCTTTTTTAGCAACTTTTTGAGCCACCCGGTCATATCTGGCTTCTTGACCGCTTCAGGCATATTGATTGCCGTTAGCCAGCTAGGCAGCCTACTGGGCATCTCCAGCAGCGGCTTTACCTTGGTAGAACGCCTGATGACGCTGCTTCCCAACCTCTCCACCTATAACCCCTTTACCATGGCCATTGGCGGAGGGACGCTGCTGTTTCTGGTACTGATGCGCCGTTACGGCAAACGAAGTCTGATGACATTGGGCGTGCCCGTCACGCTCGCCGATTTGATCACCAAAGCTGGCCCGGTATTCGCCGTGATCGTCACCACGCTGGTCACGTGGTATTGGCAGCTCGCTTACCGCGAAGACGTGGCGGTCGTCGGCACCATACCCAGTGGCCTGCCCGCCTTGAGTTTTCCCTGGGGCGATGTGTCACTCTGGCGGACCCTCATCATCCCCGCCATGTTGATCAGTTTAGTGGGCTTCGTGGAATCGGTCTCGATGGGTCAAATGCTGGCCGCTAAGCGGCGCCAGCGTATTTCTCCCAATCAAGAGTTGATTGGATTGGGAGCCGCCAACTTAGCGGCTGGATTCACCAGCGGCATGCCCGTCACGGGCGGGCTATCGCGCACTGTCATCAACTACGATGCAGGGGCACAAACGCCGGCTGCCGGAGCCTTTGCCGCGCTCGGTATTGCACTAGTGACCATGGCTTTTACTGGCTGGCTCTACTATCTGCCCATCGCCACTCTGGCAGCCACTATCACGGTCTCTATTTTGACGCTGGTGGATTTGCCCATGCTGCGCCAAACCTGGCGCTACTCCCGCAGCGATTTTGCCGCCATGGCGGTCACTATTCTGTTGACGCTGGTGGAAGGGATCGAAGCGGGGATCATTGGCGGGGTGACGCTCTCTATTGCACTTTTTTTATACCGCACCAGCCGCCCTCATAGCGCGCTTGTGGGCCGAGTGCCCGATACCGAGCATTTTCGTAACGTGGAGCGGCACGATGTGGAAACCGTCAGCAACGCAGCCCTACTGCGCATCGATGAAAGCCTCTACTTTGCCAATGCTCGCTATTTGGAAGATACCGTCTACAACTTGGTGGCTAGCCGCCCAGAGCTCGAGCATGTCGTGCTGATCTGTTCAGCGATCAACTTGATCGATGCCTCTGCCTTAGAGAGCCTGGATGCCATCAATGCGCGCTTGAAGGACTCCGACGTCAAACTACACCTGTCCGAGGTAAAAGGACCCGTGATGGACCAGTTGAAAAAAAGCGACTTTCTGGAAGCGTTAACCGGGCGAGTGTTCTTAAGCACCTACGCCGCATGGCGGGAATTTTCTTAGCTTTTAGCCTCATAACTTTCTGAAAAGCCAGGCAACCGCCTGGCTTTTTACATTGCACTAAAGACTATTTGTAGTCGCCTATGAGAACAGCGTTGACAGCCTCTCCGGCCTTACCTACTATCACTCGACCACTAAGCAAAACCAAATACCGCATAGCAAAACAAAATGTAATCGAACGTAACACATCTAACAGTCACAACCACAATAAAGGAGCATTTCAATGCATCCGTTTGCTCACCGCCTGTTAATCGCCGCCCTTCCGCTCTCACTGTTAGGGGTGGCGGTCAGCCACGCTAGCGAAGTAGACCTCCCCAGCACCATGGCCTGGACCGCTTACGGCACCAACTCCAGCGGCTACGCTCAAGCTGTCGCCATCGGCAACATGCTGCAGAATAAGTACGACTCATCGGTACGCATTCTGCCCGGCGATAACGATGTCTCCCGTATGACGCCCCTCAAGCAGGGTCGTGTTGATCTGTGTGCCTGCGGCATTGCCAGCTACTATGGCGCGGAAGGGGTCATGATGTTTGCCGACCGCGACTGGGGCCCGCAGCCGCTGCGCGTGATCACGACCTCTACTGCATCGTTTGGACTATCGTTGGCGGTCGCAGGAGATCTCGGTGTCGAGACCCCAGCCGACCTAGCGGGCAAGCGCATTGCCTACATTCGTGGTGACGACGCGCTCAACAAAGGCACTGAGGCGTATCTCGCCTTTGGAGGCTTGACCTGGGATGACGTCGAACGCGTAGACTATCCGGGCTACGCTCGTTCCTTTGATGGCATTATTGCGGGTGATGTAGACGCCTCTTTTACCACCACCGTGACACCGCCCGCTCAGCAGCTTGCCAGTAGCCCACGCGGCGTCAGCTGGCCAGTACTGGATCCTAACGATGAGGCAGGCTGGGAGCGCATGGCTGCCGTCGCGCCCTACTTCCGCCCCCATGAAGTCACCGCTGGGGCTGGTGGTATCAGCGCCGATAATCCGGTGCCTAGCGCCAGCTACCCGTATCCGATTGTGGTCGCCAACCAGGATCTCGATGACAGCGTCGCTTACGGCTTGATCAAAGCGATGCAAGAGAACTACGACGACTATAAAGATAACGCGCCGGGGGCGGTGGGCTACGCACTCGAGTACCAGGATTTACAGTGGGTGATTCCTTTCCACGACGCCGTAGTGGAGTACTACAAAGAGATCGACGTGTGGACCGATGAGATGCAGGCCCACCAAGACCAGCTCGTCGAGCGGCAAAACGTATTGATGCAGGCCTGGGAGCAGTTCATGCAGGATGCCCCCAGCGATGCCGATACGTTTACCACCGATTGGATGGCCGCTCGCGCTTCAGCCCTCGCCGAGGCTGGATTCGAGCCGATCTTCGAGTAACTCGCCATGGGGCGGCGCTCGCCGCCCCTGCCGATGGATGGAACGCCCTATGAGCACTGAAACACCACCTGCCAACACGGCGCAGGTCAAAGAAAAGATCAGCCAAATTCGCGAGCTGCCCCTGGCCCTTCGTTGGGTACCGGCCACCGTCACCGTGCTCCTCATGATGATGACGCTGGACTACCTGTTTAACTGGGGCTGGCTCACGTTCGTCACCGGGCTAGAAACGCAGTTTTACTACGCAGTGGTGGCACTGCTTCTGCCGCTGGTGTTTCTGCTATGGCCCATGCGCAGCAGCCAGCAGGAGCAACCCATTCCCTGGTATGACTACCTGTTGAGCGCCGCAACGCTGATCGTAGGCGGCTACTTTGTTTACAACGCCGTCCCTATTCTCGAGCGCGGCTGGGCGTTTGCCGCTCCTGATATCGCCATTTATTTCAGCTATGCCTACTGGTTACTGATCATCGAAGCCGCTCGACGGGCGGGCGGCCTGCCCATTGCGATCATTGCTGGACTGTTTTCTCTTTACCCGTTGGTCGCCGATATCGTCCCTGGACCTATCCAAGCGTTCCCTTCCAGCCTCTCTGAAACGGCGATGTACCACACCATGAGCACCGAAAGCATCATGGGGGTACCGCTACAGGCCTTCGCAGGCTTGGTGATCGGCTTTCTGGTCTTTGGCGTGGTGCTGCAAAAAAGCGGCGGCGGCAAGTTTTTCATTAATCTGGCATTTGCACTGCTTGGCCATGTGCGCGGTGGCCCGGCCAAGGTATCGATTTTCTCCAGCGGTTTGATGGGCTCCATGAGCGGCAGTGTGATCAGTAACGTGTTGACCACCGGGGTGCTCTCAATTCCCGCCATGCGCCGGATTGGCATGAGCCGCTCGTTTGCCGGCGGCGTGGAAGCCTGCGCCTCGACGGGTGGCGTGTTGATGCCGCCTGTCATGGGGGCCACCGCGTTCGTGATGGCAATGTTTCTGGACATTCCTTACGCCGCCGTCGCCCTGGCGGCGGTGATCCCGTCCATTCTCTATTTTCTAGGTCTGTTCATTCAAATCGATGCCTATGCCGCGCGCAACGACATCAAAGGCCTACCCGCCATTGAGCTACCCTCGATCAAACAAACGCTAAAAGAGGGCTGGTACTTTATTTTCGTTTTCGGCCTGCTGGTATGGATGCTGCTGGTCATGCAGCGCGAGGCCGTGGCCCCCTTCTACGCCACCGCCCTGCTGTTGGTGCTCAATCAGCTCTCCAAGCACAACCGCTGGGGCTGGAAGGATGTCACGGAGACATTGTCATCCGCGGCCAAACTGTTTGCCGAACTGATCGCCATTCTAGCGGGCGTTGGCATGTTGGTCGGTGCGCTCTCCATGACCGGCTTGTCGGGCACCATTGCCAACGACTTCATCAATATCGCCGGTGGTAGCGTGCCACTGCTGTTGATCATGGGCGCGGTCACCAGCTTCGTGCTGGGCATTGGCATGACCGTCACCGCGGCTTACATCTTCCTGGCGGTGGCGCTGGCTCCTGCACTGATTCAGGGCGGCGGCCTGGATCCCATGGCGGTTCACATGTTCATTCTCTACTGGGGCATGCTCAGCTTTATTACCCCTCCCGTCGCGCTGGGTGCCTTTGCAGCAGCCACCGTGGCAGGCGCCCGCCCGATGGAAACCGGGCTGCAGGCCATGCGTCTAGGCAGCGTGATTTACTTTATTCCTTTCCTATTCGTACTCAACCCTGCGCTGATCATGCAGGGCGAACCACTAATGATCGTTGCCGTGTTCATCCAAGCGGTGATCGGCATCGTTCTGTTTGCCTCTGCCATGCAAGGTTACCTAATGGGCGTGGGTCGGCTGGGCTACGGCGCCCTACAAGAAATGGTCATCCGCGCGCTCGTAGTCATAGCGGGCCTGCTACTGGCACTACCCGGTGGTGGCATGGTGCCCCTCAGCCAGTGGGAATTAATCGGCTTGGCCGCAGCGGCGCTGCTACCGGGCATTGCGCTTGCGCGTCTAAGCCAACGCCATCACCAGCGTTCGCTCACTGCTAACGCTTAATGTCACTCCGAGGAGTCTTATGAGCACAAAAACAACCCTCACTCTTGTACTCGGTAGTTTAACGGCGGGGTTGCTGGCGGCAGGGAGCGTTAGCGCCATGCCTAGCACCTTGAACTGGACAGCTTACGGCACCGGCACCAGCGGCCATGCGCAGATCATGGCGATCAGCCAGCTGCTTCAGGAGGAGCATGGCACTCAGTCCCGGGTCATTCCCGGTGAAAACGACACCATGCGCATGACCCCACTGAAAACCGGTCGTGTGGATCTGTGCGCCTGCGGCATTGCCAGCTACTACGGCTCCGAAGGCGTGATGATGTTCGCGGGGCCGGACTGGGGCCCGCAGCCGATCCGCGTGATTTCAACCTCCATGGCCAGCTTTGGGTTAGGCATGGCGGTAGCAGGCGACGTAGCGATGTCATCCATCGCCGATCTTGAAGGTAAACGATTAGCTTATCTTCGTGGCGACGACGCGCTGAACAAAGCCGCCGAGGCCTATCTGGCGTTTGCCGGACTGACCTGGGATGACGTTGAACGTGTCGATTTCCCCGGCTACAACGCCGCCTTCGACGGTATTATCAGCGGTCGTGCCGATGCCGCTATTACTACGACGGTGACGCCTGCCGCCCAACGCTTAGCGGCAAGTCCGCGTGGATTGCAGTGGCCGGAGCTACCCACAGAAGACGAAGCAGGTTGGGCTCAGATGCTAGAGGTGGCGCCCTACTTCCAACCCCACGACGTCACTTCAGGCGCAGGTATTAACGCTGACCAGCCGCTTGCCAGCGCCAGCTATCCCTATCCGATCATGGTGGGCAACGCTGATTTAGCGCCAGAAACCGTCACCGGCCTGATTACCACGCTGGTGGAATCGTTCGACGACTACAAGGATAACGCCCCGGGGGCCAGCGGCTATGCGCTGGAGAACCAAAATATGACCTGGGTAGTGCCTTTCCACGACGCCGTGGTCGAGTATTACCGAGAAAGCGGCGTATGGACCGATGACATGGACGCCCACCAAAACGCCCTGGTGGCGCGTCAGCAGCTTCTGATGGATACCTGGGATACCTACCAAGCCAATGCGCCAGAAGAGGAAACGGCGTTCATTGACGGCTGGATGGAAGCACGCCGCACGGCCCTTGAAGACGCCGGATTAAACCCCGTTTTTTAATGAGGCTGCATCGCTATCCGCCAGCAGTGCAACACGTTCGGCCGCCTCAGTGCGGCCTTTTCTTTAGCTTTTTTATTTCGCAATGCAGAATCATGTTTTGAATTATTGACTCCAACGGTCTCTTTCGCCATGATCACTGAATTCCAAATAACGATCTTATATTTCACATAGCGAAACACGGAGCCTCTATGAGTGTTCACTATCAGCGACACGGCCAGGTCGGCGTCATTAGTATCGCGAACCCGCCGGTCAACGCTTTGGGCCAAGCAGTGCGAAGCGGATTGCTTAGCGCATTGAAAGAGGGCATCGCAGACCAACAGGCCAAAGCACTGATGGTGATGGCAGAGGGGCGCACCTTTATTGCCGGGGCCGATATACGAGAATTTGGAAAGCCGCCACAAGCACCGCTGTTACCGGATGTCATTACGCAATTAGAAGCCTGCCCCAAACCGCTCGTCGCATCGTTACACGGCACCGCGCTGGGTGGCGGCTTGGAAGTGGCACTGGGCTGCCACTACCGTGTTGCGCTGGCTGGCACCCGCGTGGGTTTACCGGAAGTGAAGCTGGGCTTGCTGCCTGGCGCGGGCGGTACCCAGCGGCTGCCCCGTTTGGTAGGTGTAGAAAACGCCTTGGAAATCATCACCAGCGGGCGGTTTGTGGAAGCCGCTGAAGCCTGGGATATCGGCATCATCGATGCCATCAGCGATGTCCAAACGCCGCTGGAGGCAGGTTTGGCAGCGGCCCAAGCGATCCTCACAGGACAACGGCAGGCGCGCATTACCGGACAGTTATCGGCACCAGAAGCCAACCCCCAAGCCATTGCCGCCATGCAGACAGAGCTCGAAACCCATGCATCGGCGCTGTTTTCACCGTTTCGCATCGTGGAAGCCGTTGACGCCTGCACCAAAGCCGCGTCGCTGGAAGAGGGTTTGCGTCGCGAGCGTGAGCTATTTCTGGCTTGCATGGATTCTCCGCAGCGCGCAGGGCTGATTCACCTGTTTTTTGCCGCCAGAAATCCCCATGTGGTGCCCGGCGTCGACAGTGCTCAGCCCTTTGCGCATATCGCCCTCGTCGGTGAGCATCCGCTATTCGACACGCTCCTGAAAGCGGCCCAGCGCTCTGAGCTCACGCTGACCCACACACCAGACGCCAGCACCGAACTATGCCTGCTCGCCCCTGGCGAAGATGCCAGTGCCTGCCCTTCTCAAGCGGTCACCGTAGCGCTGCAGTTACTTACCGCAAATGCCTCAACATCGCCTATCAGCTTAGTGCTTTCCGAACGCGGCCCTTTCCATGAGCTGGTCAATCACGGTGCCAACGCAGCCGATCAGCAGCGGGTGGCCTTAACGCTCAAAGCGCTACGAGCCAACGTGGTGGTGACTCAGTGTCACAGCGTGCTGAGCACGCTTTATCACGCCGCAAGACAAACGCCCGACAACGATGCTCAGTCCGCCATGGAGCAGGCGAGCCTGACGCTGGCGCAGCAGGGGGCCTGCTACCGCGAGAGCGACATCGATCTGCTGGCGGTGGAAGCGTTGGGCTACCCACGCCATTTGGGTGGGCCGCACCGCCAAGCCACACTGCCATCCCCTTCATCGACTCACAAAAAGACGCCTTCCGAGGATGCACACTCATGAACCTGACGTTTAGCCCCGAAGAGCAGGCATTCCGCGAGAAAGTCCGCCGATTTCTAGCCGATGCACTGCCCAGCGACATTCGTGAGCGCGTGCGTTTAGGCCGCCATCTGCGCGCCGATGACCATATCCGCTGGCAGAACATTCTCAGCGAGCAAGGGTGGCTTGCGGCCAACTGGCCCGTCGAACATGGCGGCCCAGGCTGGGGCCCGGTGCAGCGGCATATCTTCGACGAGGAGTGCGCGGCCGCCCACGCCCCTACCGTGGTACCCTTTGGCGTCAATATGGTCGCGCCGGTGATCATGAAATTCGGCAGCGTCGAGCAGCAACGGCACTACCTGCCGCGAATTCTTAATAACCAGGATTGGTGGTGCCAGGGCTACTCCGAACCCGGCGCCGGCTCGGATCTGGCCGGTTTATCCACCCGCGCCGTGCGTGATGGCGACCACTACATCGTCAATGGCCAGAAAACCTGGACCACCCTGGGCCAGCACGCCAACATGATGTTCTGCCTGGTACGCACCGACCCCCACGCCAAAAAACAGGCGGGCATCAGCTTTTTGCTGATCGATATGCAGAGCCCCGGCATCACCGTGCGCCCCATTATCACCCTCGACGGCGCCCACGAAGTCAACGAGGTGTTTCTCGACAATGTCCGCGTGCCGTTAGAAAACCGCGTCGGTGAAGAGGGTCAGGGCTGGACCTGCGCCAAGTTCTTGCTCACCCACGAGCGCACCGGCATTGCCGGGCTTGGTCACGCCAAGCAGGCGCTGCGTCATTTGAAGTCGCTCGCCACCCGTGTGCAGCATCGCGGTAAACCGCTTCTATCGCTACCCAGCTTTCGCCAGCGGGTGGTGAAAGCCGAGCTTGAGCTGATGGCGCTGGAAGTGACTAACCTGCGCGTGATTGCCGCCGCACGGGATGGCGGCGTTCCTGGGGCGGAAAGCTCGCTGTTGAAAGTGCGCGGCTCGGAACTGCGCCAGGAGATCAGCGAACTTACTCGCCGCGCACTTGGCCCTGCCGCCCTGCCGTTCTTCCCTGAGTTTCTCCATGGCGACGAGTCGCTAGATGACAACGACGCCCAAAGTGCTGCCGCCAGTGCCCAGTACTTTAACCGTCGCAAGCTATCGATTTATGGCGGTGCTAACGAAATTCAGAAAAGCATCGTCGCTAAAACCATTTTAAGAATGTAGGGGGTCACCATGGATTTTGCACTTACCGACGAGCAGCGAATGCTCGAAGAAACACTGACACGCTTGGTGGCCGACCAGGTCACCCCCGAGCAGCGCCGTGCCATGCTGGAAGCGCCCGCCAAAGGCGCCAGCCCGCTGTGGCGCACCTTTGCCGAGCTGGGCCTGCTGCACATGCCGTTTAGCGAAGACGTGGGCGGGCTAGGCGGCGACGGCACCGATCTGATGATTATTATGCAGGCGCTAGGACGCGGCTTGGTTCCTGAAGCTTACCTGTTTGGCCTCATTATGCCCGGTCAGTTACTCGCCCTATGTGCCAACCCCACGCAGCAGGAGCGCTGGCTTGCTCCGCTGTTGGAAGGTGAACACCAGCTCGCTTTTGCTTGGCAAGAGCAAAACGCCCGCTATGATGCCTTCGATATATCGACCCAAGCGAGCCAGCAAGAGGGCCAGTGGCAGCTTAACGGGCGTAAAGACGTGGTCATCAACCTAGACAGTGCCGCCGCGACGCTGGTGACCGCCCAACTGGCCAGCGGCAAGATCGGGCTGTTCATCGTGCCTACCGATACCCGAGGCACCACGGTACGCAGCTATCGCACTATGGATGATCAGCGCGCCGGTGACCTGACGTTGAATAACGTGACGCTGCCGCTAGAGAACTGCCTAAGCGAAGACGCAGGTGACACGCTGGCAGCGGTGCTGGCGCTAGGCCGCGCCGCGCTGTGTGCCCAGGCCATCGGTGCCATGGAAACCGCCTGCGACCAAACGTTGGCCTACTTGAAAGAGCGCAAGCAGTTTGGCCTGCCGCTGGCCACATTTCAGTCCCTACAGCATCGCATGGTGGATATGCACCTGCACCTAGAGCAGTCGCGCTCCATGGCGATTCTCGCCGCCACCAGCCTCACGCTGCCTGCTAACGAGCGGGACTATAAAATCGCCGCGGCCAAGGCGTACTGCGGCGAGTCCGCGCGCTTTATCGCCGAACAGGCCATCCAGCTGCATGGTGGAATGGGCATGACCGACGAGTGCTTCGTGGCCCACTACGCCAAACATCTGGTGATGTTCGATCACTACCTGGGCGACAGCGACTATCACCTCGAGACGGTGAGCGAACAGCTCGACGCCGCTTAAGGAGCAGCGCATGACCAGCGAAGCAACGCCTTTAGTGCGGGTTAACGTCTCCGAAGGCGGTATTGCCGAACTATTCATTGCGCGCCCAGCGGTGCGCAATGCCCTCAACGAGCCTACGGCCCTGGCGCTGAATGAGGGATTAGCCAACGTAGCAGCTGACCCGAAGGTGCGCTGTGTGATTCTCAGCGGTGAAGGCAGCGCCTTTTGTGCCGGTGCCGATGTAGCGGAATTCGAGAAGGCCACTACTGCGCCCGCCAGCGAACGGTTAGCCACCCTTTTTCTTCCAGCACTGCGCAGCATGATGACGATGGAAAAACCCGTGATTGCGGCGGTCAGCGGTGCCGCTGCGGGGATTGGTGTTTCCTACGTGTTGGCCAGTGACATGGTAGTCATGGGCCGCTCGGCTTACCTGAAACTGGCCTTTATCAATATTGGCTTGATTCCCGATGGCGGTGCGTGCTGGCACTTAGTGCGCAAACTAGGCCACGCCCAGGCCTTCGAGATGGCGGCGCTAGCTACCCCAATAGATGCCGAGCGCTGCGTGGCGCTGGGCCTGGCTAACCGAGCGGTGGAAGATGATCAGGTGCTAGCCGAAGCCCGCGCGCTGGCACAGGCGTTGGTGACGCAATCCCCCCAAGCGCTGGGGGCAACGAAGCGGGCCATGCGACAAGCGGGGAATCTAACGCTCGACGAGACCATCACGCTCGAAGGTGAGCTGCAGGATGCGTGTAAGGCCACCGAGGATTTTCACACCCGCGTGGCCGCCTTTCGTCAACGCCGCCGCAAGTGATCTAGTGCCTGCTGATAATCCGCTCGCAGCGTGGCGACCTCATCGGCCACGCTGTTCAGTGTGATAATAACCCCCACCCCTTGCCCGGCACCCCAAATATCCCGCCACGCTTTGGCTTTGCTGCTGCCGCCTGATCCATAGCGCATGGCGTTTTTGTCACCCTCAGGCAGTGCCTCTGGGTCCAGCCCGGCCAGCTCGATGCTTTGGCGCAGGTAGTTACCGTGCACGCCGGTAAATAGATTGGTGTAGACGATATCCCCCGCGGCGGCTTCCAGTACCATCTGCTTGTAAGCCGGTTGGGCATTGGCTTCCTGGGTGGCAATGAAACGTGTGCCCATATACACCATGTCCACGCCCAGCGCCTGAGCGGCGGCGATCTGCTCGCCTTTGGTAATCGCCCCGGCCAGCACCAGCGGGCCATCGTAGAACTGCCTAACCTCCGCCACAAAGGCGAAGGGGTTGAGCCGCCCCGCATGGCCGCCTGCGCCATGGCAGACCAAAATCAGCCCATCCACCCCGGCCTCGATGGCTTTTTTGGCGTGCCTGATCGTGGTCACGTCATGAAACACCAGGCCGCCATAAGCGTGCACTTGCTTGACCACTCGGTTGGGCGCATGCAGGCTGGTAATGATCAGAGGCACCTTGAACTCAGCGCATAGCGCTATATCGTGCTCCAGGCGATCATTGGTGGGGTGCACGATCTGGTTCACCGCAAACGGTGCGGCGGGTTGTTGCGGGTGCTGAGCGTTATAGTCGTCCAGCGTCTCGGTGATCTGCTGCAGCCACTCCCGAAGCACTTCCGCAGGCCTGGCGTTCAGCGCAGGAAACGCGCCAATGATGCCCGACTGACACTGGGCAATCACCAGCTCAGGGCCAGAAACGATAAACATGGGAGAGCCGATCACCGGCAGCGTCATGGAGGCAGTCAGTTGGGTTAGCATACGTGGCTCATTATCATTGTTTGGAAGCCCATCAGCGTGAAAACCCCAAAAAAGGGGTTTTAAAGCATGGCCAAAATAGTTGGCATGGCCGGAACAGCCCATAGCGGGGGTCTTTCGCCAGGGCAGGTAACACGTTCCTGACGTTAGCAGCATTCCCGCCATCCATGGCGGTCAGAAGCGAAAGTAGCGCCCAAGGACGGGTTGACAGCGCCCCCGCCTAGGGCTATTCCGGACAGCCTCCTAAACTTACAGCTTGCTTTCCAGCTCCGGCAGAATCTCGAACAGATCCCCTACCAGGCCGTAATCGGCCACCTGGAAGATCGGCGCTTCGTCGTCCTTGTTGATCGCCACGATCACCTTGGAGTCTTTCATGCCCGCCAAGTGTTGAATCGCGCCTGAAATACCCACCGCAATGTACAGCTCCGGCGCAACGATCTTACCGGTCTGGCCGACCTGCATGTCGTTGGGCACGAAGCCGGCATCCACCGCCGCACGAGAAGCGCCAATGGCTGCCCCCAGCTTGTCGGCAATGCCGTCGAGCAGCTTGAAGTTCTCGCCGTTGCCCATGCCGCGGCCGCCGGAGATGACGATCTTGGCGCCGCTGAGTTCGGGGCGGTCGCTCTGCGCCAGCTCTTGCTTGACGAAGCGCGATTGGGTGTTGTCGACGACCACGTCCACCGCTTCTACCGTGGCGCTACCGCCGCTGCCCACCGCATCGAACGCTGTCGTGCGCACGGTGATGACTTTCAGCGCGTCGTCGCTTTTCACCGTCGCGATGGCGTTACCGGCGTAGATCGGACGCAGGAAGGTATCAGCGCTGTCGACACCAATCACGTCCGATAGCTGGCTGACGTCTTTCAGCGCCGCTAGGCGCGGCAGGACGTTCTTACCCGTGGTGGAGGCGCTGGCCAGTACGTGGGTATAGTCGCCCGCCAGCTCCACCAGCAGCGCGCCCATGGGCTCGGCGAGCTGGTGGGCGTACACGGCGTTGTCCGCCACGCGCACTTTGCTCACACCGTCGAGCTGGGCGGCCGCGTCGGCGGCGGCCTGGACGCCTTCACCGGCCACCAGCACGTCGATGTCGCCCCCAATGGCTTGGGCCGCTGCGACGACGTGGGCGGTGGCGCCCGCTAACTGACCTTCATGCAGGTCGGCAAGTACCAGAATGCTCATGAGATCAGCTCCTTTTAAAGCACTTTGGCTTCGTTTTTCAGTTTGTCGATCAGCTCGTCCACCGAGGCGACTTTGATGCCGCCTTTGCGCTCGGCGGGGGATTCCACTTTGAGCAGCGTGACCTTGGAGGCCACCTCGACGCCGTAGTCGGCGGGGGTTTTGACATCCAGCGGCTTTTTCTTGGCCTTCATGATGTCCGGCAGTTTGGCGTAGCGCGGCTCGTTGAGGCGTAGGTCGGTGGTGACGATGGCGGGCAGCGTGAGGGCAACGGTTTGCAAGCCGCCGTCGATTTCACGGGTCACGTTGACCTTGTCGCCGTCTACGGCCACTTCCGACGCGAACGTGCCTTGCGGCAGGTTGGTCAGCGCGGCGAGCATCTGGCCGGTCTGGTTGTTGTCGGTGTCGATGGCTTGCTTACCGAGAATCACCAAACCGGGCTGCTCGTCGTCCACCACCTTGGCCAGCAGCTTGGCCACCGCCAGCGATTCGGCGCGCTCGTCGGTTTCAATGTGGATGGCGCGGTCGGCCCCTAGCGCCAGCGCGGTGCGCAGCTGCTCTTGGGCGGCCTTGGGGCCGACCGTGACGGCCACGACGTCGGTGGCCACGCCCTTCTCTTTCAGGCGCACCGCCTCTTCCACGGCAATTTCGCAGAAGGGGTTCATGGCCATTTTGACGTTGGTAAGGTCCACATCGGAATGGTCCGCTTTGACGCGGATTTTGACGTTGTAGTCGATGACGCGTTTCACCGCGACGAGGATTTTCATAAGGCATGCTCCAGCGATTGAACCATCAGCTTCTCAGTTTATATTCCGCATAGTAAAACTATATTTCACTTTATAAAATCACAATAAAAAAACGCCTGCTAAAGGTCAAGCGTTTCATGCTACCTACCGCCTTAGAATGGCGACCAACCAAACCATAACGCTAACAGCGGGATCACCGTGACCAAAAAGCGGCCATTCCAACGGTAGCCAATGCGGGTGGCGGGCACGCGGGTAAAGCGCGAAAGAATTAGCATCGACGCGGTCATGGGCGACGACATCAGCGCCAGCGCCCAGCCCACCATCAACGATGCCCCGATCAGCGCAGGCGACAGCCCCTCGATGCCCAGCGTGGGTAACAGGCCAACCAACAACGTCACCGTGACAATCGGATTGACACCTATTTGCGCGAGCCCCACCACCATCAGCATCGCCAACACCGCGTTGAATGCGCCTAGCGGGCCAAGCACTGCCAGTAGCGGCGCCAGTTGATGAGTATCCACCAAGCCTACGCATACATGCCCCAAATAGCCTGCCGCTCCCAGCACCACGATTTCATTGGCACTGGGAGACAGCAACCAAGGGAGCTGACGATGGACCGTCGTTATGGCGGCAGGCAATCCACCATAGCCTAGCCTGCGACGCTGCCAAGCCAGCCATAAAAGCGCCCCGCTAGGCGCGCCAAGCAGCGCGGCAATGGGTAGTCGTACATCCAGCAGCCACGCAATGGAAAACACCAGCGCGACAATACCGATTAGCAAAAAGCCAAACTGCGCCAATGGGCGCAACGAAGGAGTGACATAGGTTTTATTGGCGGGTGGATGCGGGCCGGTGACATAGTCCACCATCCAGCCCGCCATAAAAATCAGTGCGGCGGCCCCTAGAATATAGGGTGCCAACTGTGGCCAAGTGACCTGGGGAAGGCTGGACAGCACCACAGCCACCCCGATGCCCATGGGCGAGATCAGTGGTGCCAGCGAAAATCCACGCAGTAGCGCCAGCATCATACGTCGCTGGCGGGCCTGCTGTACCCAGGTGCGGCCCTGGGCGGCGCTCAGGGTATTGCTCTTTTCGATCATGGCGGCAAACAGGTTGAGCACACCAATGTTCAGAATGATGCCGAACAGCGCCGAGCCCAGCGATAGGATCGGATAACGGCGGCTGGGGGGCTGCAACAGCATGCTCTGCCCACAGCGGCGCACTAGGCGGGAGCGGTAGGCAGGTAAACGCAGCATGCTGAGCGCCACCACGAAGGTGGCAAAAAAGGCAAAACGCCCACTCGCCTCGAATAGCAGCTGGCCGGAGGTTGGCGAGCGCCATAGCGCGAGCAGCGTGAGAACGCCGGCAGCACACAGCAGCCCCTTGGCCATACGGGTGAGTTGACCTTTTAGGGTGGCCAAATAGAGCAGCAGCGCCACAACGCCTACGGCTTGCCACGCAACGCTGCCACCGACCAAATGAATCAGCGTGGCAAGCGTTACCAGTAACAAACAGGAAACCCGCAGACGGGCTGGACTCACTCGCTAGGCTCCCTCAACTGCGGGTCGGGGGTACCTTGCGAGGATTCGCTGCCGCTACGGCGACGAAAAGAGCCTTCTCCCATAGCGACAAGGTTGCCCCGTTCATCCACGATCTCACCGCTGGTCATGAAGGTTTTTTGCCCGCCGCCGCGCAGCGTGCCCGTCGCCCGCAACACGCCTTGCCGAGCAGGGCCCACGAAGGTGGTCGTTAGTGATAGCGTCATCCCGCGACGAATATTCCCCGGCACATCGCAGTGCAGGCCCGCCAAGCTTAGGGCGCTATCCAGCATCGAGGCCAGCACACCGCCGTGTACATTGCCGCTGCGGTTCAGGTGCTTGGGCTCGATGGTGAGCTCCACCACCGCGCGCCCCTCTTCCCACTCCACGACGTGCATGCCCAGCAATTCGTGATAGCCCATCAGCGCCTGGGGTGTGGTTGAGCCACCGTTGCTGTCTACGCCGCTCATAAAGCGCTCTCCCCTTGGGCCAGGTCGCGCAGTCGACCCTTGAGAATCTTACCACTGGCGGTGGAAGGCAGCGCATCCATGAAGACGATCTGGGTAGGCCGCTTATAGGGTGCCAGCCGTTCGGCAATGAAGGCTTTGAGCTCTGCCAACTCGACGTCGATGCCCGGCTCACACTGTACGAACGCCACCACCTCCTCATTGCCTGCCACCTGCCGCCCCACCACGGCGGTTAAGGTCACCGCCGGGTGCTCGTTGATCACCGCTTCCACATCCGGCGGATAGATATTAAAACCCGAGCGAATAATCAGCTCCTTACTGCGACCCACGATATAGAGCTGATCATCGTGATCCAGCTTGGCAATATCGCCGGTATTGAGCCAGCCATCTTCCGTTAACGTGGCGCGGGTGGCGTCCGGCTGGCGGAAGTAGCCCTTCATAATATTGGGGCCACGCACCCATAGCTCGCCCACCTCATCGCCTGCCTTTTCTGACGTGCCGCTGCTGCCTAAGGGCTCTAACCGATACTCCAACAGCGGCAGCACGCGGCCCACGGTGCTGCTCTGATGACGATCATCGATGCGGGTTTGGCTAATCGTGGGGCTGGCTTCGGTGAGGCCGTAGCCATTATGAAGCGTTAACCCAAAGACGGCTTCCACGCGAGTTTTGGTATCGCTATCCAGCGGCGAGCCGCCTGCCGACATATAGATAAGCGCGGGCGCTTCTAATGCACGCTGCTCACGCTTCAAATACTCCAGGGCGCGAGCGTACATGGCGGGCACGCCCTGAAGAACGGTAATGCGCTCCTCTTTGAGCGTTGCCATCAGCTGTGCCGCATCGAAGCGAGGCACGGTGTAAAGGCACGCGCCGTTATACAGCGAGCCCATACACACCGATGAGAGGCCGAACACATGGGACATGGGCAGCACGCCGTACACCCGCTGCCCTTCACTCAGATGGCGCATGCCACCAGAAATAGAAGCGATATAGAGAATGCCGCGATGGGTGAGCATCACGCCTTTCGGTGTGCCGGTGGTGCCTGAGGTGTAGATCATCGCGGCGACCTGCTCGGCACCACTGGCGTGAACGGGCTCAGGTTCGCTCTCGAAAAGCGGTGAAATCGCTAGGCCGCCGAGCTGCGGATGCTGGTAGCGATCGGCCGCATGGCGCTCGGAGTGCTGGCTCGCCTCTTGAGAGGCTTCGCAGGTGTAAAACACCCGGCGCGGTAGGCAGTTGCCCTGGATCAAATCCACTTCCTGAGCGGAGAGTCGCGAATTGACAATCGCGACCCAAACGTCCATTTCACTAGCGGCCAACAGCAGTACCACCAGGGCACGACAGTTTTCACTGACCGTCATGATACGATCGCCGGGCCGTACGCCGAGATTGGCTAACCAATCGCAGGCAGCGTAGACCTCTTGCCCCAGTTCGGCGTAGCTCCAGCGAATACTGCCATCCACCAGCGCGGGATGATCCGCTAAACGTTTCGCATTTTCCAGCACGCGGGTGCTCAAGCGCTCGGGGAGTTCTGCTAACAGCTCGCTGGCCTGACGGCCAAAAATCATCTCGTCTGGCGCTTGGTAAGGGACCGACAGAGCCATTAGGACGCCTCCCGCACCATGTTCCGGGCAATCACCAGCTGCTGAATTTGTGTGGTTCCTTCGTAAATACGGAACAAACGCACGTCCCGGTAGAAGCGCTCGACGGCGTATTCTGACATGTAGCCCGCACCGCCGTGCACCTGCACGGCGCGATCCGCGACGCGGCCGACCATTTCGGCGCAGAACAGCTTGCAGCAGGAGGCCAGTGTTGAGACGTTTTCGCCATCATCCTTGCGCCGTGCGGCGTCCATCACCATGGTTTTGCCTGCGTAGGCTTCGGTTTTGCTATCGGCCAGCATGGCCTGCACCAGCTGATGCTCCGCCAGCGGCGCACCGAACTGCTTACGCTCCATGGTGTAGCGCAGCGACTCGTCGACCAAGCGCTCGGCCACGCCCACACACACCGCAGAGATATGCAGGCGGCCACGATCCAGCACCTTCATGGCGGTTTTAAAGCCTTGTCCCTCTTTGCCGCCAATGATGTTGTCAGCCGGTACGCGACAGTTATCGAAGATGATGTCGCAGGTATGTGCGCCCTTTTGGCCCATTTTGTTATCCGCCGGGCCGCGGATCAGCCCCGGCGTGCTGCCTTCGACGATAAAAGCAGAGATACCGCCCGCGCCTTTGTTGTCTGGGTCGGTACGCGCCATCACGGTGAACAGGTCGGCTTCTGGGCCGTTGGTGATATAGCGCTTAGTGCCATTCAACACGTAGTAGTCGCCATCGCGCACGGCGGTGGTGCGCAAGCTAGCCGCATCGGAGCCAGAGTCCGGTTCGGTCAAGCAGAACGAGCTGAGAATCTCGCCGGTGGCCAAGCGCGGCACGTATTTGGCTTTCTGCTCGTCAGTGCCATCGATCAAAATCCCCTGAGCGCCGATGCCATTGTTGGTACCGAATACCGAGCGGAACGCGGGAGACGTTTTGCCGATCTCCATGGCCACCAACGCCTCTTCTTCCATGGTGAGTCCTAACCCGCCGTACTCTTCAGGAATGGATAGCCCAAACAACCCCATCTCCTTCATTTCCGACAAAATTTCGGCGGGCACTGCATCCTCTTCGGCCAGCCGCGCCTCATTGGGAATTAAACGCTCCCGGACGAAGCGGGCAATGGTATCAACCAACTGATTCAACAGTTCGGGATCACGGATCATAACGGCTCCTGGTGGCAACGATATTTTTATGGTTGGCGTTCGCGCGGGCAGTGAGGCCTGCCATAGTTCTGCATGGCGAAACTAGCGTTCATTCTCTTGTCAGGCACTTTTGCATAGCCTAGGATGGCAGTCAATAAACGAAATGCTATTTTGCAATGCAGAATAAAAATACTAGCAGCGAGGATGTTGACCTATGGCTTATGACGCAGTCGCCCATTCATTCAAAACGCTTGGTATCGTCGGCACGGGAGCCATGGGGAGAGGCATTGCCCAGCTCGCCGCGCAGGCAGGCCTCGACGTCATGCTATTCGATGTCAAAGACGGCGCGGTGGCGGAAGCGACTGCCTTTATTTATGGGTTATGGCAGCGCAGCGCCGACAAGCAGCGTATTACTCAAGCCCAAGCCGAGCAGTACGGGGAGCGATTGATCGAAGCACGCGACCTCGCGGCCCTCGCCCCCTGCGATATCGTCGTTGAAGCCATTATCGAGAAGCTGGAGGCCAAACAGGGACTGTTTAACGATTTAGAGAGCATCGTTCGCCAGGATGCCGTACTGGCCACCAACACCTCTTCACTCTCCGTTACTGCCATTGCAGCGGCCTGCCAGCACCCAGAGCGCGTGATTGGCTTCCACTTTTTCAATCCCGTTCCGCTGATGAAAATCGTCGAAGTGATTCCGGGGTTACGTACCGCTTACGATGTCACCCAGCGGGTCGATGCCTTGGGTACTGCGATGGGCCACTTCACGGCCCAGGCCACTGACACGCCCGGGTTTCTGGTCAATCACGCCGGGCGCGCCTTCGGTACTGAAGCGTTGCGCATTTTGAGTGAGAGCGTAGCCGACCCCGCTACCATCGACCGCATCATGGTGGATCAAGGTGGTTTTCGAATGGGGCCGTTTACCCTGCTGGACCTGACAGGCCTGGATGTTTCCCATGCAGTGATGGAGTCGGTGTACCACCAATATTACGAAGAGCCGCGCTTTCGCCCGTCACCCCTCACCCGCCAGCGGCTCTCAGCAGGCTTGCTGGGACGCAAAACCGGTGAAGGCTTTTATCGCTACGTGAATGGCCAGCAACAGATGCCGGAAGAACCCGCCATTGCGTCGACCCCACCTTGCCCCGTGTGGATCAGCCAAGACGACCCGGGTAGCGCCACGCAGCTTGCCGAATTGGTTACCACAGCGGGCTGGCCACTAGAAAGTGCGGCTCAGCCCTCTTCAGAGGCGCTGTGCCTGCTGACACCGCTGGGCGAAGACACCACTCAGTGCGCGCTGCGCCAAGGCTTGAATGCCGAGCAGTGCGTCGCGGTGGATATGCTGGCGGGGCTGGATAAACGCCGCAGCCTGATGGCCTCCCCCATTACCCGCCCCGATCTGATCGATGCCGCTGCCAGCCTATTAAATGCTGATGGCACCCCGGTCAGCACGCTTCAAGACAGCACCGGCTTTGTGCTGCAGCGGGTGGTGGCATGCATCGTCAATGTGGGCGCCGATATCGCTCAGCAAGGCGTCGCAGCCCCCGCCACCATCGATCGCGCGGTGGAGCTTGGCTTGGGCTACCCGTTTGGACCGCTGCACATGGGCGACCACTACGGCGCTTCGCGCATCCTGACCATTTTGAACAACCTATTGGAGGCCACCGGCGACCCCCGCTACCGCCCCAGCCCGTGGCTGCGCCGCCGCGCCGCGCTGGGTATGCCGCTGACCGACGGGCCAAGAGGCTGACACATCTCAGTGTCAAATACGGCTTACCGAACCAGGAGAATAACCATGCAAGACGCCTATATTTACGACGGATTACGCACCCCTTTTGGTCGCCATGGCGGCAGCCTGGCGCCCATTCGCCCGGATGAACTACTGGGGCTAACGCTAAAAGCACTGGTAGCGCGTAATCCGTTTGCCTTAGAGAGCTATGAAGAAGTGTTGGCAGGCTGTACGAACCAAGCGGGGGAAGACTCCCGTAACGTGGCGCGTCACGGGGCGCTGCTGGCGGGCCTGCCGATTGAGGGGGCAGGCCAAACCGTCAACCGCCTGTGCGGCAGCGGCCTAGCCGCCATGATGGATGCCGCCCGCGCCGCTCGCTTAGGCGAGGGCGAGCTATTTTTGGCTGGCGGCGTGGAGTCCATGTCCCGCGCGCCTTACGTGCTGGGCAAGGCCGACTCCCCCTACGCGCGCAATCAACCGATGTTCGATACCGTGATCGGATCGCGCTTCCCTAACCCCTGGATCGCCAAAGAGTACGGCAGCCACAGCATGCCGGAAACTGCCGACAACATCGCCCACGACCTGAACATTGGCCGCGAAGCCAGCGATGCCTTTGCCGCCCGTTCGCAGGCGCGCTATGCCCAGGCGCTGGCAAACGGCTTCTATGACGGCGAAATGTTTGGCGTCGAAGTACCCCAAGGGCGCAAACAGCCGCCGCGGTTGGTAGATAAAGATGAACACCCGCGAGCTGAAAGCACCGAAGAGAAACTGGCCAAACTCGGTGCTCTATTCGAAGGCGGTGTCGTGACCGCAGGCAACGCCTCTGGTTTGAACGATGGGGCTGTCGCGCTGATCGTAGGCACGCGTGCGGCAGGCGAGCGGGCTGGGCTTGCGCCGCGAGCGCGTATCGTTGCCAGCGCCGTGGCGGGCGTTGCCCCACGCGTCATGGGCTTGGGGCCGGTACCCGCTTCGCAAAAAGCGCTGGCTCGGGCTGGCCTTTCGCTTGACCAGATGGACGTGATTGAAATCAACGAAGCCTTTGCCGTCCAGGTGTTGGGCTGCGTTCAACAGTTGGGGCTCTCCACCGACGACCCGCGCTTGAATGCCAACGGCGGCGCGATTGCCATTGGCCATCCGCTGGGTGCCTCTGGGGCGCGCTTGGCCCTCACCGCCCTGCGCCAGCTAGAAGCCACCGGCGGCCGCTATGCGTTAGTCACCATGTGCATTGGCGTTGGCCAGGGCATTGCGACCATCATCGAGCGTGTGGACCGCTAACCGCGATAGCCGCCCAACATAGCGGCGCTGCCAAACAGCGTCGCAGGCCAAGCGTTGACTAAGCTTCCTTTTCACGCTTTGCAACGCCCCAGCGCAGGTATGCGATACTTACCACTCAATGATTGATTAGCCGAGACGCTTGATGGAACCCACCGACGCCGCTGCCGATGAGCCGCAATCACCGGAAAAAGATCGCAACTTTGTCACCGCGCTCGCGCGTGGGCTAGAACTACTCCGTGCCTTTGGGACGGGTGAGGAGTACCTGGGCAATGCAGAGCTCTCGAATCGTACCCAAATCCCCCGCCCCACGGTGTCTCGGTTGACCTATACGCTGACCCAATTAGGCTACCTGCAACATAACCGCCATTTGGAGAAGTACCGCCTTGGGCCGGGTGTGCTGGCATTGGGCTACCGCTTTCTGGCCAATATGGGCATTCGCGAAATTGCCCGTCCCCACTTACAGCACTTTGCCGACGCCACCGATTGTAATGTCAGCCTGGGCGGTGCCGACCGCAGCGACATGGTGTATCTGGAAACCTGTCACGGCCACGGGCCGCTGATCATTCGGCTAGATGTTGGCTCACGCCTACCGATTGCCACGTCAGCGATTGGCCGCGCTTGGCTGTGCGGGTTATCGGGTGAGCGCCGCCAGCAGGTGATGCAAGAGCTGGCTGCCTTTCACGGCAGCGATTGGCCCCGCCTGCAGGCTGGTATCGAGCAGAGTCTGCGCGATTATGCCGAGTACGGCTTTTGCCTCTCCGAGCAGGATTGGCAGCGGGATATCAGCGCCGTTGCCATGCCGCTCATTTTAGAGGATGGTGCCGAAGTGATGGCCATCAACTGCGGCGGCTCTAGCCTGCGGTTGGATCATGACCGACTGGTCCATAACCTTGGACCTCGACTCAAAGAGGTAGCTGCCAAAATCAAGCAGGAGCTGGCGCCCAAGTATCGTGCGTCACGTTAAGAAACGTCGTCTTTCCTTTCACTAACGCTCGTTTGATTGCATCATGGTCTTCACTGTCATGTGAACGCACTGAGGAGCAGGGATGCCAAACGAGTGGATCACTCAACAGGGTGAGGTCGTTACACTGGGTGGCGAGTGGACGCTACGCCACTATACCGAGCTAAAGCACGTTCTAAAGCGGCGCGAAGAACTAGGTTCGGCATCGCTATCACTGCCTGGCTTCGAAGCACTCGATACTGCCGGTGCGGCGCTGATCGTCGAGCTCTTAGGGATCGACAAAACCAAACAGGCTGCCAACGACCTACCCCACGCGCAGCAGATGTTACTGATTCGGATTGCCGAAGCCATGGAGGCTCCTGTCGAGAGCACGCGCACTCATTCCCATCGGATCACCGATGCGTTGGCATCGGTGGGCCGCCAAATGGTGGCCATGACAGCGCAACAGCGGCAGCTATTGGCGTTTATCGGCTTGGTCTTGGCGACGTTTGCTTCGCTGCTGTTTCGCCCCCGCCATTGGCGTATGACCGCCACCGTTGCTCATGTTCAGCAAAGTGGTTTGAATGCAGTGCCTATCGTTGCGCTACTTACCTTCATGGTGGGGGCCGTGGTGGCCTTTCTTGGGGCGACCGTGTTGGAAGATTTCGGCGCAACGGTGTATACCATTGACCTGGTGGCGTTCTCCTTTCTGCGTGAGTTCGGCGTGCTGCTAGCCGCCATTCTTTTGGCAGGTCGCACCGCCAGCGCCTTTACTGCCCAGCTCGGTGCGATGAAATCCAATGAAGAGATCGATGCCCTGAAGACACTTGGGCTAGATCCTATCGAGCTGCTCGTGCTTCCTCGGGTGATGGCGCTGTTGATTAGCCTGCCGCTCCTGGCGTTTGTCGGCATGCTAAGCGGCCTCTTGGGCGGTGCGGTAGTGGCGTCGCTGTCGCTGGATATTTCTACTAGCCAGTTTATGGCAACGCTGCAAAAAGATGTGTCGGTAACGCATTTCCTAGTGGGATTGAGCAAAGCACCGGTCTTTGCCTTCGTAATTGCGGTCATTGGCTGTCTGGAAGGATTCAACGTCAGCGGAAGCGCCCAATCGGTGGGTGCCCACACGACGTCCAGTGTGGTGCAAGCCATCTTCATGGTGATTCTCATCGATGCATTAGCGGCGTTATTTTTCATGGAGATGGGCTGGTGAACGACAGATCTTCTCCGACATCGCAAAAATGTCAAAGCAAGGAAGCCGTCATTTGTGTGCAAGGGCTGGTAAATCGATTTGGCGATAATGTCGTTCACGAAGGAGTAGATTTGACCCTCTATCGTCGAGAAATTCTCGGCGTCGTTGGCGGTTCTGGCACGGGTAAATCGGTCCTGCTACGCAGTATCGTAGGGCTCAAGCATCCTAATGATGGCACCGTCGAGGTGCTGGGCCAGCGGTTGAATGCGCTAAGCGGCTCCCAGCGCAGCCAAATCGAACGGCGCTTTGGGGTGCTTTTCCAGCGCGGGGCCTTGTTTAGTTCGCTCAATCTGCAAGAGAACGTCGCGCTACCGCTCATTGAGCACGCTGGGCTGCCTCGGGAAGAGGCTGAATATCTGGCGCGCATCAAACTTTCTTTAGTGGGCTTGGCACCGCAAGCGGCACGGCAGTTTCCAGCATCACTCTCAGGGGGCATGATAAAACGTGCAGCCCTTGCCAGAGCGCTCGCCTTGGACCCGGACATTTTATTCCTCGATGAACCGACAGCCGGGCTCGACCCCATTGGTGCCGCTGCGTTTGACCAGTTGCTCGTGACCCTTCGCGATGCACTTGGCTTCAGCGTTTTTTTGGTCACTCACGACCTGGATACCCTCTACGCAGCCTGTGATCGCGTTGCCGTGCTGTCACAAAAGCGCGTTTTGGTCGCCGATACGCTGGAGCGAGTCGCCGAAACGGACGACGAGTGGGTACAAGATTACTTTAACGGTCCGCGTGGACGCGCTGCACAGCGTGCTGCTGACACACCATCGTCTAAGGAGTGACGCACATGGAAACTCGCGCACACCATGTATTGATTGGATTGTTTACCGTGTTAACGGCTGCGGCCGCCCTGCTGTTTGCGATATGGATGAGCTATGACGCTGGCCAACGGGATTACCTACCTTACCGTATTCTGTTCGAACGCAACGTCAGCGGCCTCTCGGAGGGCAGCAAGGTACAGTACAACGGCATCGAAGTCGGCGATGTCACCGAGCTGTCCTTGAACCCTGACGACCCCCGCCAAGTGATTACTCGGATTCGCGTGTATCAAGACACGCCCATCAAAGTCGATACACGGGCAAAATTAGCGTTTGCCAGCATTACCGGTAGCATGTCGGTGCAGCTATATGGCGGAACGCCGGCTAGCCCACGCTTATCATCGCAAAGTAACGACACGGCCCCCTTCATCCCAGCCGACCCGTCGCCCATTGCCACGCTGTTCGATGAGGGCGAGGAGATGATCGAGAACCTCAACGCGATCCTTCAGAGCGTGAACGAACTCTTCAATGACGACAATCGACAGCAGGCGGGCAACATATTGACCAACATTGCCCAAATCACGGAAATGATTGCCTCTCAGCAGGCTGCTTTGGATGAAAACATGGCGCTTTTTGGCGATGTGTCACGCCAAGCCACCACCACGCTCGAGAGCATCGAGACACTTAGCCAGGAGGCGAATCGACTGCTGAACCAAGAGGGCCAACAAGTCATGCGCAGTGCCGAGAACGCCAGCCGCGACGTTGCTAGTGCTGCTCAGCGGATAGAGCAATTGGTAAACGATAACGCAGGGGCCGTGGAAGGCACCTTACAAAGCACTCGCGACATCGCCCCAGCGCTCGCGGCGCTCCGCTCGACACTCGCCACCCTTGATCGCATTACGCGAGAGCTCGAAGAGAGTCCAACGGACTTTTTCCTTGGCCGCGACCACGTAGAGGAGTTTCGCCCGTGAACATGCCTATTTTTCGCATCGTCGTCATGATGAGCGCGCTGTCCCTTCTTTCGGCCTGCTCAGTATTACCCGAAAAGGCGCCATCGACGCTGTATCGACTGCCTGCAATGGCAACGCAGGCTACCCCTGATGCCACTCGCCTACCGGGTCGACTTGGCATCGCAACGCCAGAAGCGGGCCACTTGCTAAGCAGCAACCGTATCGTAGTGTTTCCCGAAGGCAACGTGGTAAATGTGTATGAAGGCGCGCGATGGCATGAAGATGCCCCCCAACTGCTGCAGGCCAAGCTCATTGCTGGCTTGCAACAGCACGCTCTATTCGCCGATGTGAGCAGCGATCGGCTTCCTTATGACCTGCTGCTACTGAGCGAGCTCCGTCACTTCCAAAGCGAATACGACGTGAGCCCGCCCAGCGTCAATTTACAGTTAGACGTTCAATTAGTCGGCGCAGATCAACAACCAACGGCCTCTACCAGTTTCGCGATTCGCGAACGTGCCAAGAGCGCGGAAATACCTGACGTGGTCAACGCCTTTGGCAGCGCCACCGACCGCTTGACCGAGCAGTTGGCACGCTGGCTCGCGGCCAATGCACCTAGATGAAAAGGCCGTTTCTAGTATGGCGGTGAGGAGTGCGAGTACCGCTTAAGATACTCTTTTGGATCTTTGGGGTAGAAGTATTCCGGCTGTCGCTCTAAATGGGTAAAAAAACGAGTGTCCTTGTACGGCATCTTCATGAACCCCGACACGCCCAGTCCCTCTATTTGACTGACGGCAGCGAGCATACGACTGAGCAAATCCCGAAACTCCTGCTCCCGCCGGGGATCGAGTAGCCGATAGTAGCTGTGGATCTTGAGATGCTTGGGTAGCGCTTCGAAAATGATCATGCCTGTGTGATGGATCTCGTTGAGCCGCTTGAGCGTTCGCATGATGGTATCCGGCAACACCAACAGCTCCTCAGGGTCCGGGCCATCCTCGAAATAGCTATGCTGACGGGTGCGATCCTCCATTTCGGGTACGGCGCTCACCTCGTAAGCAATCGCCGTATCGGGATCACAATGAAACGCTTCCTCGGGGGTTGCGCGCTCTAAGTGCAGGGTTTGGCGGGCATTGAACAAACAGCTTTTGAATACCCCCTGGCGATGAATGGCGCGTGCCAAGTGAACCATGTTGTTCACCGCCTCGATGAAGGCGGGCTTGAGCGCTGGGTCATGCAAATTGAGCGACGAATCGATATACACGCCCTCGCGCTCCCAGCGTACGGCCAAACCACCCACCACCGGATATTTGCCCAATCGGCTCACCGAGGCCAAAAAGGCTTTTTCGGTCTCGCCCATGCCCTGCATGAACTGCTTGTAGTAGCGGTCAAGCTGGACATCGTTCACATCGTTGAGCGTCTCCTCGGAATGGGCCTCTCGCAAGAAGGCTTTACGAGAGCTATAAACCACGGTGTCTATCTCGGCGGTAGCCACGTGGTGACGGCCTTTACCCCACACCGGCACCAGCGGTGTTTGCAGCACACCAGGCAGATCGAGCATGACCAATTTAGCCATGCGCGGCATTTCTCGGATGAAGTAATTACCCGCCTGATAGCGCACCTGAGGGTTGGGATCGAGCATGCCATCCAGCGTGCGAGCGAACTCCATGGGAAGTCCGAGCGAGCTTGCCGGTATGGCGCGATGGCCAAAACGACATGATTGCGCCGACGCGAGCGCATAGAGCGTCCCCGCCACCCCCTGCTCGTCGAAGCGCGGCGATGAGAGCGCGCCATTGAGCTGCTCTTCACCAATGAAATACACGTCCCCCAGTCGGGCATTGGTTTGCTGGAGATTGTCCGACATTAGTTCCATTACATTGGCACCCACGAACTGCAGCGAGGCATCCAATTGTGCGAACACCGATGAGCCCCAGTCGATCAACGCGATGGATTCACTGACCGAATCGAAAACGAGATTGGAGGGTTTGATATCACCATGCACCACTGGCCGGGCGTGCGGCCCGGCCTCACGACGCAGTGCCTTGAGAATATCCGCCAGTTGCGCGGCGATACGCATGATCAAGCGGGGCGAGAGCTTGCCCTGCTTGAGTGAGACTTGCTCTAGGTTCCAGCCAGGCGCGCGTTCCATGACCAAAATCGACTGACCACGGGCACGTTGATAGGTAATGAGCTTTGGAATCCGCGGGTGTGACACTTGATCGAGCATGAACGCCTCCTCCTCGAGGCGCTCTTGCAGATGGGTGGGCAGCGTAATGCGTGAAAACTTGAACACATAGTCGGCCCTAGCCCCTTGATGCCAAGCGCACCCTGCAAAGACGAAACCGTAAGCGCCTTTTCCCACCAACTCGATATCGGCGTATCCCAACTGGGCCAACTGTGACTGACACAGCGCTACCCAGTCCTTGAGCTTACGCGCATCATGATGGCTCAGTAGGTAAACCGACTGCTCTTCGGGTATGTAAAACTGCTGCAGCGGCGCCTGACTCATCGCAACATGCCTACACGGTCATGCCAAGTGAAGGAGCATGCTTTCCGGCGCTTCTAGGAATCCTTTCCAGGCGTTGCAGAAGCGAGCAATGGTGCCGCCATCGATAAAGCGGTGATCTCCCGCCCACGTCACCGTCAAAATCGCCCGGCGCTGCACGGCGCCATGCTCATCGAAACGCGGCAGCCATTGGGTTTTGCCAATCGCCACGATGGCGGCTTCCGGGGCGTTGATGATCGGCGCGGCGTAGGTACCCCCCAAAGCACCAATGTTGGAAATGCTGATGGTGCCGCCTTTCAGGTCGGCCTGATCGACTCGCCCGTCTCGCGCAGCCTGGGTCAGCCTGCCGACCTCCTTGGCGATCTCGAACAGGGTCAAGCGCTCGACGCCTTTCACGTTGGGCACCAATAAGCCGGCCTTGCTATCCACGGCCATACCGATATTGCAGTGGTCGTAGTAGCTCAGCTCGTCGGCAGCGTCGTTTAACTGGGCATTGATGATCGGCGTTTCTGCAACAGCCAGCGCCATCGCCTTCATGAAGAACGGCATCAGCGTGAGTCGCTCTCCCTGCGCCTCCACCTGGGGCTTGAGACGCTCGCGCAGCGCCAGCAGCTCGGTGACGTCGATCTCTTCGCCGTAATGAAAATGGGGAATGGAACTGGCGGATTCGACCATGCGCTTGGCCATCACCGCGCGCACGCCGCGCAGGGGCTCCACCCTGGCGGGCGCCGAACCCGATGATGTCGGTGGGGATACGCATGCCTCGTTATCAGCGACCGACGGCGCATTGAGGTGGGCCAGCACGTCTTCTTTCAACACGCGCCCCTCTTTACCACTGCCGGTGATGTCCGCCAGTACCAGATCGTGCTCCCTGACTAAACGCCTAACGGCGGGGCTAGCGGGGACTTTATGGGCTAAAGCACTCGGCTCGGCGGGAGCGCGCGTCGACGGCTCGATGTCGTCACGTTGCGGCGTGGACTCTCGAGGGTTAGCGGTCGACTGATCGGTGGAGGCGTCTGCCGTAGGCTCGCTGGAAGATGAACCTGCCGTTTGGTACGCGTAGAGGGGCGCGTGGACCTTGGCGATTTGCCCCTGGGGCACATAAAGCTTGGTGACGGTGCCTGCTTCGGGCGCCGTAATTTCGACCAGGGCCTTGTCGGTCATCACCTCGACGATGGGCTGGTCCTCTTCGATGGTGTCGCCTTCGGCAACGCGCCACTCCACCACTTCACACTCGACGATCCCTTCGCCGATGTCCGGCAATAAAAAATCACTCATGACTGTTCTCCCTAGCGCTAGAAGTTCACGCTTTCGCGGATCGCTTCAAAAATTTTCAGGTGGTCGGGCAGATACTCTTTTTCCAGCACCAGCGGGAAAGGGGTATCCAACCCGGTGACCCGAGTAATCGGCGATTCCAAGTAAAGAAAACAGCGCTCCTGTATCGTCGCAGCGACTTCTCCGGCAAAACCACCGGTCAAAGGAGCTTCGTGACTGACGATCATGCGGCCCGTTTTGAAGACGGATTCCGCCACGGTATCGACATCCCAAGGCAACAGCGAGCGCAGGTCGATGACCTCGCAAGAGATACCCTGCTCTTCAGCTAGCTCGGCGGCTTTGCCGATTACCTCCATCTGTGCGCCCCAGCCGACCAAGGTAAGATCACTGCCCTCTTTGACGATCTCCGCTTCGCCGATGGGCAACTGATAATCGTCGTCCGGCACATCGCCCACGGCCGCTCGGTAGAGCCGCTTGGGCTCTAAAAAAAGCACCGGGTCAGGATCACGGATGGCCGCGAGCAGCAGTCCCTTGGCTTGATAGGGATTACGTGGCACGACAACTTTCAGACCGGGCGTATGAGTGAAGTAGGCCTCGGGTGATTGGGAGTGATAAAGCCCCCCCGAAATACCGCCACCGTAAGGCGTTCGGATGGTGAGGCCACCTACATTGAAGAGATCCCCGGAGCGGTAGCGGAACTTGGCGGTTTCGTTGACGATTTGATCGAAGGCAGGGAAAATGTAGTCGGCAAACTGAATCTCCGCGACAGGTACCGATCCTTGCGCAGCCAGCCCGTTGGCGAAACCGATGATGCCTTGCTCTACCAGCGGGGTATTGAAACAGCGCGATTTGCCGTACTTCTCCTGTAAATGGCTGGTGGCCCGAAACACCCCGCCGAACACCCCAACGTCTTCGCCGAAGCAGATCACTTTTTCGTCTTCTTCCATGGCGATATCGAGCGCATTGTTGATCGCCTGAAGCATGTTCATGGTCGTCATCTTACGCATCCCCCTGATGATCGGCGGCTGACGAGAGGGAAGGATCGAGCGACTGAGCGCCACGCGGGTAAGCATCGGGATAACGACGAATATGCCGCTTGAGCTGATCCAGTTGACGCTGCAACGCGGGCGTAACATCCGCATAGACATCGCTGATCAGCGATTCGAGCGGCGGCGGCGGGCGCTTTTCGGCCCGCTTCATGGTGTCCAGCACCTCACGTCGCAAGGTCTCTTGTTGGCTGGCCTCTTCTTCATCGCTCCACCACCCTTTCTTCGCCATCCAGCGCTGCATGCGCAGCAAGGGATCTTTGACGCGCCACGCCTCCTCTTCGCTTTTCGCACGATAGCCCGAGGGGTCATCCGAAGAGGAGTGGGCCGCCAAGCGATATGACATGGCCTCGATGAGTACCGGCTGATTTTTTTCTACCGCAATGCGTCTTGCCTGACGCGTCGCTTCGAAGACCGCCAATGCATCGTTGCCATCCACACGAATCACGTGCATGTGGTAGCCAAACGCACGGGGAGCAATACCGTCGGCAGCAAACTGCTCGGTGGCTGGCGTCGAGATGGCGTAACCATTGTTACGGCAGAAGAAGATGACCGGCACTTGGTGCACCGACGCCATGTTGAGGGCAGCGTGGAAATCTCCCTCGGATGCGGCACCCTCGCCAAAGAAGGTCAGCGTGCAGTGGCCTTCACCCGCCAGCTTTTGACCGTAGGCATACCCGGTGGCTTGAGGAATCTGCGTCGCCAGCGGCGATGAGATGGTCATATAGTGCAGTTTACGGGAGCCGTAGTGAATCGGCATTTGTCGGCCTTTGCCGTAATCGAGCTCGTTGCCAAATAGCTGATTCATGAACTCGTCGATGGAGAAGCCGCGATACATCAAGGCGCCCTGCTCACGGTACTGGGCCATGATCATGTCCGCATCGTCCAGTGCGGCCGTCGCGCCGACGACCGCGGCCTCTTCGCCGGTGCACTGCATGTAAAAGCTGAGACGCCCTTGGCGTTGAGCGGCCATCATGCGCTCATCGAGAATGCGGGTGGCCAGCATGGCCTGATACAGTCGGCGGGCGTGCTCTTGCGTGATCTCGGGTGCTCGAGCGCCTTCGTAAAGCTCGCCATCGGGGTTCAGCAGGGCGAACGTCTCGATGGCAAACTCGTCGCCGGTCATGAAGGCCGGCTGGTGTACGTACTGAGTCATCATTATTGTCCTTGTTTTTACCCCTTTTGAGGGCAGTGTTGTCGGTGATGACCGTTTGTGCCAGTGGATTTATCTGACACGGGTCAACGCAACACTGGGACAGTAACTCAGTGGAAGCGGTTTAGGGATTCGACTTAAGATGCAGAGAGACGCTGACGCAGCGTCTGCTGATAGACATTGAAAGCGCTATCGACGCAGAGCGCCAGAAGCGCGATCAAAAGAGCACCTTGCAGTACGTAGGCCACATTACCGTTGACGATGCCCGCAATGATCGGGTCGCCCAGGTTACTCGCACCCACTGTCGCGCCCAGCGCAGCCGTGGCGATATTGATCGTCACCGAGGTGCGCACGCCCGCCAAAATGACCGGCGCCGCCAGCGGAAGTTCGACTTGTCGCAACACTTGCCAGGGCGTCATACCCATGGCCAGGGCCGACTGTTTGATCGTTGGGTCGACATCATTGATACCCGCCAGGGTATTACGCACGATGGGCAGCAGTCCGTAGAGCATGAGGGCAACGATGATGGGCAGCGTGCCAAAGCCGAGCACCGGAACGGCTAACGCCAATACGGCGACCGGTGGAAACGTCTGCCCCAGCGATGCCAGTTGCCCGATCAGCGGCAAAAAATCACGCCCTCTCTCACGCGTGACGGCCACCCCCGCCGCCACGCCCGCGATGATCGTCACCACCGCCGCCACGCCAACGACCAGGACATGACGGCCGAGCAACTCGTAAAATGCCGCGCGAGCATAAACGACCTGTCTAGCGTCAGGCTCTATCCAACGAAACAAGCTCTCTAGCAGAGGCATACCAATGATGCCCGCCGCCAACAGTGCAGCCCATGCCAGTGGAAGAAGCCACTGGACGTTAGCGACATTCGACAAATCGTTGTTACCGGACTTACGATTCACGCTGACTCGTCCTATCCCACTGTGCTTCTTTGACGATACGGCGAAGCGACAGCTCACCAATCGGCACATCGTTTTGATCGACGACCGTCAAGCGATCACAGTGATCACGCAACATCATGGAGAGCGCTTGGCGCAGCGAAAAATCAGCGGGAATGCGCGACTGCGCCGGCAAGGTAGGCCCCAGCGATGTCATGTGGTCTTTCACCCGTGTGAGCGCTGCTTGCTTCAATCCCCGCTCCAGGCCGCCGAGTAACGACTCGACAAACGGATCGTGGGGATGCTGTAAAAGCGCTAGTGGCGTGCCCTGTTGAACGATGCGACCGTCGCGCATGACGACAAGGTGGTCGGCCAACCTCAGTGCTTCATCCATATCGTGGGTCACGAACACGATGGTTTTGTGCAGCCGAGACTGTATTTTGGCAAGCTCCTCCTGGAGCTTTTCCCGGGTGATGGGGTCTAGCGCCCCAAAGGGCTCATCCATGAGCAAGATATCGGGATCGCCGGCAAGCGCGCGAGCCACACCTACCCGTTGCGCCTGCCCGCCGGAGAGTTGGTGAGGATATTTATGGGCGAACTCCTCCACAGGCAGCCCTAGCAACCCCATCAACTCCTCGACTCGAGCGGTAGTATCGGTAGCCGACCACTTCAATAGCCGAGGCACCAATCCAATGTTGCGTGCAACGCTCCAGTGAGGAAATAGTCCGGTGCTCTGAATCACGTAACCAATGCGACGGCGAAGCTTCACTGGATCGTACTGCTCAATCGCCTGGCCATCCAAGATGATGTCGCCACTGCTGTGATCGATGAGTCGATTGATCATGCGCAGCGTGGTGGATTTACCGCAGCCGGAAGTACCTACCAACGCACAGAGCTTGCCTTTTGCAACCCGCAGGGTAATGTCATCCACCGCGGTGGCGTCGCCGAACGTCTTTGAAACATGGGAAAGCTCGATCATTGCCGTCCTCCGGGACGCAGCGCGTCCGCTAACGCACCAAGCCCTGCATCCACCATGAGCGCCAAGATCAAAATGGGTAACGCACCCAACAGCACCATATCCATGGCAGCCTGACCCAGCCCTTGAAAAATAAATGTGCCTAAGCCGCCCGCCCCAATCAATGCCGCTACCGCGGTAAGTCCCACGGCTTGAACGGCGGTAATACGCACGCCTTCCAACAGCACGGGAAGTGCCAACGGAAACCGCACTTGCCAAAAACGTTGTGTCGTTCGCATTCCCATGGCTTTGGCGGCCTGCAATGTCTCCTCGCTCACTTCTTCGAGGGCGATGTAGGTATTGCGCACCATTGGCAGCAGGCTGTAGGCGATGAGCGCGATCAGCGCCGGCGCGTTGCCAATGCCACTCACCCCTAGCGCCGCCAGCGTTGGGACATTCGCTGCCAGCCAGGCAAGGGGCGCTAGCAGAAGCCCAAACAGCGCCAAGCTGGGGATGGTTTGTAAAAAATTCAGCAGCGTAAACGCTACTTTTTGTAGCCGCTCATAGCGACGCATGAGCATGGCCAGCAGCGACCCCAGCACCACGCTGACGCCTACAGCCGTGCTCACCAGCACCATGTGCTGCATCAGTGCCTGATAAAACTGCCCCTGCCGAGCTTGGAACTCCTGTACCAGGGCAAGGCGATCCAGCCAGAGCGCGGCACAGCCCCACCAGACAACGCTTACACCGAATAACAGTAGCGCCGTCCACCATCGAGATAACCCAAGACGCAGACGAAGCTCTACCAAGCAGAGCAATAAAACGAACAGTACGGTCCAGTAGGCCGGACCAATACCAAGACGCGCCTGAGGTAAGGAAGGGTCGACCAACCAGTGGCCAGCCACCATCAAACCAAACGGCATGAGTAGTAAGGTTAGCGTAACGATGGCCAGCACCGCTCGATAGTGCCGGACGTTAGGCATCAATGCCAACGTCGCCATAGCGAGAGAGAGCAATGACACCAGGGCTGCCCCTGGCCAACCAATGGCATCGACCATGCCAAAGGCGGTACCGGAAACGATACGATTAGGGGCGACACTCACCACGTTCAGTAGCCATGCAGCGGCTAACATGCTCCCGCTGAGACAGCACAGTACGACATTAGGCTGCCAAGGGCGTCGTTTAAAGGATGGCGATGGTAGGGCGTCGATCAACGACATTCATCAGTCATCCAGGCTGTCGAGGTAGTCACTCGCTACTTGATCCGGCGAGACACCATTCACCGCGACATTCGCATTGAGCTCTTGCAGCGTCACGAGTTCTAGCGTGGCAAACACCTCATTCAGCAACGCTTCCATGTCAGGGTAAGCGTCAAGCACTTCTTCACGCACCACGGGAGCGGGTTGATACACCGGCTGTACGCCTTTGGAGTCTTCGAGCACGACGAGGCCCAGGGCGCTCAGACCACCGTCGGTACCGTAGGTCATGGCGCCATTGACACCGCTGGTTTGCTGCGCGGCCGCACGCATCGTAGCAGCCGTGTTGCCACCCGAAAGGACGAGCAGCTGATCATCGCTCAACTCGAAACCATAGGCGTCCTGGAAAGCCGGTAGCGCCTGGGCGGATTCGACGAATTCAGCGCTGGCGGCAAATTTGAACGTTCCGCCATCGGCCAGATATGCAGCCAAATCATCCAGCGTGGTCAAATCATTGGCGTCGGCCACGTCTTGGCGAATGCTCATGGCCCAAGTGTTGTTGGCACTGGCGGGCTGTAGCCAAATCAACCCCTGCTCGGCATCGCGTTCGCTGACGGTTTGATAAGCGTCGTCGGCGCTGTTCCAGACGGGGCTATCGGTCATGTCGAAGAAGAAGGCGCCGTTCCCCGTGTACTCAGGGTAAAGGTCGATCTCTCCCGCTTGCAGCGCGCTACGCACGACGCTGGTGCCCCCTAACTGCAGGCGATCTTCGGTGGGAATGCCATGGCGCTCCAGCGTTTGGATGATCAGCTCGCCCAGCACCGAGCCTTCCGTATCGATTTTCGAAGACACCACGACGGGGTCGTTGGCGCTGGCCGTGGAAAGAGTGACTACAGAGAAGGCTACCGTCGATAGACAGGCAGCCAGCGAAGGTGTGAACAATGAGCGCATGGGGTCGTCCTTTTCAGTGTGCGTCTGTGGCGTACCGGATCAGTATAAGAGCCTACTGCGTTGAAGTCAGACGCCGTTTTCACGGCGTCCGACATATCACCACGATCAAGGCGCTTCGATGACCCAGGTCGTCCCTTCCCGGGAGTCCTTGAGAACGATGCCGAGCGCTGCCAGCTCGTCACGAATGGCGTCCGCGCGGGCAAAATCCTTACTGGTTTTTGCATCATGACGTTCGGCGATTTTGGCTTCGATCTCCTCCTCGCTAAGCGCTACCTGCTGCTGAGCGCCTTTGAGGAAGGTTTCCGGCACTTGCTGTAATAACCCCAGCACCCCGGCCAAGCGCTTTAATTCGCCTGCCAAGCGCGGCGCTTCCGCTGGCTGGTCGCTTTTCGCGCGGTTGAGATCGCGGGCCAAGTCGAACAGCGCGGCCAAAGCGACAGGGGTGTTGAAGTCGTCGTCCATGGCCGCGGTAAAGCGCTCGGCCGCCTCGCTGGCGACTGCCTGCTCGTCAGCGTCCACGCCTTCCAACGCCGTATATAGTCGCGTCAGCGACTTGCGTGCTTCGACCAGCGAATCCAACGAGTAGTTGATGGCGCTGCGGTAGTGGCTGGCGACCAACAGATAGCGAACGACTTCCGGATCATGCTCGGCAAGTACGTCACGGATGGTGAAGAAATTGCCCAAGGACTTGGACATCTTTTCCTGATTCACACGCACGGCGCCGGCATGCATCCAGGTATTGACGTAGGTTTTCCCTGTCGCTGCTTCCGATTGGGCGATCTCGTTCTCATGATGAGGAAAGGTCAAATCCGGCCCGCCGCCATGGATATCGAAGGTATCACCCAAGCAGCAGGTCGACATTGCAGAGCACTCGATGTGCCAGCCGGGGCGACCCTCTCCCCAAGGAGAGTGCCAGTGGGCTTCACCGGGTTTGGCCGCTTTCCAAAGCACGAAATCCAGCGGATCCTCTTTGTGTACATCCACATCCACGCGCGCTCCCGAGCGCATGTCATCCAACTGACGGTTGTTCAATTTGCCGTAGTCGGTGAACTTGCGCACTCGGTAGTAGACATCACCATTGGCCGCGGCATAGGCAAAGCCTTTGTCGATGAGCGTTTCGATCATCGCGATGATATCGTCGATGTGCCCCGTTGCCCGGGGCTCCTGACTGGGTGGCAGCACGTTGAGGCGAGCTTCGTCCTCATGCATCGCGGCAATCATGCGCTCGGTGAGCGCGTCGATGGGCTCGCCGTTCTCCTCGGCCCGCTTGAGGATTTTATCGTCGATATCGGTGATGTTGCGGACATAGGTCACGTCATAACCGCGATGGCGCAGGTAGCGGGTAATCACGTCAAAGGCCACCATCACCCGGGCGTGGCCAAGGTGACAGTAGTCATACACCGTCATACCGCAAACGTACATGCTGACCTTGCCGGCCACCAGCGGGCGAAAAGGGTCTTTGCGGCGAGTCAGCGTATTGTAAATATGCATATGACGTTTCCTTAGCCCTTCTGTTTGATTTTCGCCCAGCTATCTTTCAACCCAACGGTACGGTTGAACACCAGGTGGTCGTTAGTGGAGACATGGCGATCAGCACAGAAATAACCGACTCGCTCGAATTGGAAGCGATCTTCCGGCGCGGCGCTGGCCAGGCTTGGCTCGCCAATGGCGTTGCATACCACCAGCGACTCGGGGTTCAAATGCTCGAGGAAGTCGACGTCCTTGTCACGATCGGGCTGCTCGACCATGAACAGGTTATCGTAGAGGCGCACTTCCATCGGCACGCCGTGGGCCGCGCTGACCCAGTGAATCACCCCTTTCACCTTGCGGCCTTCGGGGTTTTTACCCAGGGTGTCGAAATCGACGGAGCAGCGCAGCTCGACGATCTCGCCTGCGTCATCTTTGATAACCTCATCACAACGGATCACATAGCTATTACGCAGACGGACTTCTTTACCGGGCGCTAAGCGGAAGAATTTTTTCGGTGCGTCTTCCATGAAGTCGTCTTGGTCGATGTAGAGTTCACGACCAAACGGCACCTTGCGCATCGGCATATCGTCACGCGCTGGGTGGCCCGGCACCTCGTACACTTCCTCGTGATCTTCCGGCACGTTCGTCAGCACTACTTTCAGCGGCTTGAGCACGCACATGGCGCGGGGTGCGTTATCTTCCAGGTCCGAACGAATGGCGTGGGTCAGCATGGCGATATCCACCAAACCACCGTCGGAACGGGTCACGCCGATCATTTCACAGAATTTACGAATCGAAGCGGGCGTATAGCCGCGGCGACGCATACCGGAAATGGTCGGCATTCGCGGGTCATCCCAACCATCGACGATCTGCTCATCCACCAACAGCTTCAGCTTACGTTTGGAGGTCAGCGTGTAGTCGAGGTTCAGTCTGGCAAATTCAATCTGGCGCGGCTTGGCGGGCACCGGCAGATTGTTCAAGAACCACTCGTATAGCGGGCGGTGGTCTTCGAACTCCAGCGTACAGATGGAGTGAGTAATACCCTCGATGGCATCCGACTGACCGTGGGTAAAATCGTACGAGGGGTAGATTTTCCACTTGTCACCTGTTTGGTGATGATGCGCATGACGAATGCGGTACAAGATCGGATCGCGCAAATTGATGTTGGGCGACGCCATATCGATTTTGGCGCGCAGCACTTTTTCGCCTTCACCAAACTCACCGTTACGCATCCGTTCTAGAAGGTCCAAGCTCTCTTCGGCGCTGCGCTCACGGTAGGGGCTAGGCTTGCCGGGCTCGGTCAGCGTGCCTCGATACTCGCGAATCTCATCCGGGGAGAGGTCATCCACATAGGCTTTGTCTTCACGAATCAGATGCTGCGCCCAGGCGTAGAGCTGATCGAAATAATCAGAGGCAAAGCGCACCGGTCCGGCCCACTCGAAGCCCAGCCAGCTGACGTCCTCTTTGATGGCATCGATGTACGCCTGCTCTTCTTTGGCAGGGTTGGTGTCGTCAAAGCGCAGATGACACTCACCACCCAACTGCTCTGCCAACCCGAAATTCAAACAGATCGACTTGGCGTGGCCGATATGCAAAAAGCCGTTGGGCTCCGGGGGAAAGCGCGTCACGATTTTGGTGACCTGGCCGCCCGCTATCTCGTCGCGTACTTGGTTGCGAATGAAGTTCGGCGCTGGGGTGGTCTCGTTGGTCATGGTGGTGTTGATAACCTCATGGTGGATGGCGTGCTGGGCAAACGATGCAAAGGCAATCAGGGTTAGCGCTTCGCGGTGCCGAGCAAAACCGCTATTATAACGTGACGCCGATGCACAGCGCCAAGGCGAACGCTTTTATTGAACAGGAATTTATCCATGATCGTATTACAGACGAACCACGGTGACATCACCATCGCGCTCAATCATGAAAAAGCCCCGGTTACGGCAGCCAATTTCGAGCAGTACGTGCGCGACGGTTTTTACGACGGCACGCTGTTTCACCGGGTCATTGATGGCTTCATGATTCAAGGTGGCGGTTTCGACCAGGACTTCAACCAAAAACCGACCCGTGACCCTATCGAGAACGAAGCCGATAACGGCTTGCAAAACACCATCGGCACGCTGGCCATGGCGCGCACCCAAGACCCCCACTCTGCTACGGCACAGTTTTTCATCAATGTCGGTAACAACAGCTTCCTTAACCATAGTGGCAAAAGCTTGCAAGGCTGGGGCTATGCGGTGTTCGGAGAAGTCGTTGAAGGCATGGATGTGGTGAACGCGATCAAAGGCGTCAGCACCACACGTCGCGGCATGCACGCCGATGTGCCTGCGGAAGATGTCATCATCGAACGCGCCTACGTGAAGGAAGCGGAATAATCGTTGGGAGCTTTATGCGTACGCTGCTAATCGCTGATATGCATCTAAGTCACGAGACACCTGAGATCAATCAGGGGTTTTATCGCTACTTAGAACAGACGGCCAGTGGGGCACAGGCGCTCTACATCCTGGGAGATCTTTTCGATGCCTGGATGGGTGACGACCTGCTGGACACCCCTCACCCACTGAGCACCGTGGCCCATGACGTCATTCGACGACTGCACGCACTCAGCGAAGCTGGCACTGCCGTCTATTTCATCCATGGCAACCGAGACTTTTTACTGGGTGAACGTTTTATTCACGCCTGTGGCGCCACCCTGCTACCGGAAAGCGAACAAGTAGAGCTGCAAGGCGTTCCCGCCGTCATTCTCCACGGCGATAGCCTCTGCACCAAAGACGAGGCGTATATGGCTTTTCGCGCTCAGTCGCGCAGCGAACAGTGGCAGCAGCAAATTCTTTCGCTGCCCCTGGAGCAGCGGTTGGAGCTTGCCAAAAGCCTGCGCATGCAGTCGGGTGATGCCAATGCGGGCAAAGCCGACGACATCATGGACGTCACCCAAGATGAGGTTGTGGCACTCATGGAACGTTACGGTGTAACGACCATGATTCATGGGCACACCCATCGGCCCAAGGTGCACGACCTCACGGTCGAAGACGTTCCTGCCAAGCGCTTCGTACTGGGCGACTGGGACAACCAACACGGCTGGGATGTGGTGGTAGAGCCTGCTAATGAGCGTCATGCCGAACCCGTTCTGCGTCAGTTTTCGCTCGACGCTCTGCCTTGACTTGCGATACGAGCGACAAAAAAAGCCGATCACTCGATCGGCTTTTTCTCGGCTCATTGCAAGCGCCCACGCGGGCACTTGCATTTATTCCAATGGGGTATTTCAAGGACTTAGCGCTCGATCTCCGCATCGTTACGTAGATCGTCGATCAACCCCTGGATAACCGACTGGGCACGAAGCTGCTCGGCCATTTGCGCAACGAACGCGGTCATCTGCTCGTCCACTTCGCCTACAAAAACGCGATCTAGCGCAACGACAGCCACACCTTGCGGCATAGTCACCGCACGATAAACGCTTTCGCCCTCGCTGGGACGCGGCATACGGAACACTTCGCCCACAAGCGATTGAGGCAGTGCGCTATCCGACTGACGCGACACGTCATGGGCTTCCAGCCACTCCAGCTCGACATTTTCACCGTTCCGCAAGGAAGCAATCAACTCTCCCGCCTGAGCCTGAAGGGCCTCTTGACGCTGCTGAGCTGCGACGGCCTGTTCGACCTCATCGCGCACGTCTTCCAAAGGCAGAACCGTCGCGTCACGATGCTCGGCCACCCGTAGCACCAAACGACGGTCGTTATCGAGTTCGATGACTTCGCTGTTATAGCCCTCTTCCAGCACGTCTGCACTGAAGGCTTCATCTAGCACGCCAGGCTCGGAAAGTACGCCTTCCCCTTCATCACGGGCAATCCACTGCGTTTGCTCGAGTGTCAGGCCGAGATCATCGGCGACGCTTTGAAGGTCATCCGCGGCAAAACTCTCATCGATCAAGCGCTGAACCCGTTCGTTGAACGCGTCATTCACTTCCCGAAGTGCCACGTCTTGAGCCAGTGCATCACGCTGCTCTTCGAAGGTGGGGCCTGCCAGCTCGGTCACGCGGAGAATGTGGAAAGCACCATCCATTTCTACCAGCTGAGAGGTTTCGCCCACACCCAGGGAAAACGCCGCCTCGTCAAAAGCATCACCAAAAAAACCGCGACTGATGACACCTAAATCACCGCCATCTTCGGCACTAGCCGTGTCATCGGAATAGCGCGCGGCCGTATCAGCAAAGCTTTCGCCTTCGTTGAGGGACGCAAGCGCTTCGCTAGCCCGCGCCTGAGCTTCTTCACGGCTACGCTCGTCACCGAAAGTGATCATAATGTGCGATACGCGACGATCAGCGCTTTGGCTCTGCGCTCGCCACGCGTCGCGAAGCGCCTGTTCGTCGACATCGACGTCCTCCGCCATAGCTTGGCGATCGATCAACACATACTCTACGCGCACCTGCTCAGGACGCTCGAAACGCGACTGATTGGCATCGTAGTAAGCCTGCATCTGCTCGTTGGTAACGTTGACGTCGATATTGGCGTCTTCGGCGCTCAGCATGACGTAACGAAAATCTCGCTGCTGCCGCTGTAAGTCAGCCAAACGCTCTTCTTCACTAGCCAGGGTGAAATCGCTAAAGGCAAGCCCTTGCTGTAAATGCTGTCGCTTGATGTCTACTCGTAGCTCTTCACGAAACGAGAGAGGCGTGTAACCTGCACCGGCGAGACGGTTACGGAAAATGTCTGCTGAGAATCGTCCATCTTGATCATGGAACTCGGGCAAGCTAACGATCATTTGATCCAATTGAGCATCGGAGACGTAAAAACCGCCCTCTTCCGCGTACTGGGTCAGTAAGGATTGGGTAATCAGCTGATCGAGCATATCGTTGCGCAAGGCGCGCTCTTGCTCTGGCGGCACCTGTCCAGAGCGCAACGCACGTTGAACGTTCAGCTCGACTTCTTGACGCATAATGGGCTCACCATTGACGCTGGCGACCTCGTTGGGATCGCTGCCGAACACGCTAAACAGCGACTCCACGCCAAACAGTGCCATGGCTGCCACCATGAGACCGATAATTATCTTGGCACCCCAGCTTCTGGAGCCATCTCGTATACTTTGCAGCATGCTAGCCTCAGATCATCAAAGCCATCTATTGCCCGAAATAGCGGGCCAGAAAATAACATGGGCGCATCGCGGATGCGATGCGCCCATTAATTTACAGCCAACGCGACCCAATTAGTTGACGGCGTCTTTCAGCGCTTTACCGGCTTTAAAGCTAGGTACTTTGGCGGCGCTGATTTCGATGGGCTGACCCGTCTGCGGGTTACGGCCAGTACGCGCAGCACGCTCTTTGATCGCAAATGTACCAAAACCGACCAGAGAAACACTCTCGCCTTTTTTGAGGCTATCGGTGACAGACTCCACCATGGCATCCAATGCGCGGGTTGCCGCTGCTTTCGGAATATCTGCAGACGCGGCAATAGCTTCAATCAGCTCGGACTTATTCACACTTCACCCCTTAACTGTTTCAAAAAATGGCTCTGAACGGTACGGTCACCGAGTGCATCAACCTCAAAGCATAGCTGCGTTTTATAGCAATGCCTTGAAACACCTGTCAAGCGACCTGACCGTGAAATGCCCGCCGCTCAAGGCATTGGGCAAATTTATTAAGTAAAATTAAAGCAGGCGTTGCTTTAACGCTTAATGGGTACTTGCAGCAGCATTCGTATTGAACGACGTGTCTGCGCCTTTCAACGTGGCACCTTCGGCAACGTTACCCGTCAACGCGACCGCCAGCACGTCATCTATCCACCGTACGGGACGAATATCAAGTGCATCTTTGATATTTTCCGGTACTTCCTTGAGATCTCGACGATTTTCCTCAGGAATTAGGACGGTCTTTATACCACCCCGCCGAGCCGCCAGCAATTTCTCCTTTAGCCCCCCAATCGGCAGTACTTCGCCGCGCAGATTGACCTCACCCGTCATAGCGACCTCACAACGCACCGGGCGCTGCGTATACGCGGAGACAATGGCTGTCACCATGGCAATACCCGCGCTAGGGCCGTCTTTAGGCGTGGCACCCTCGGGCACGTGGATATGCAGGTCTTCGTTCTCGAAACGCTGAGGATCGATCCCGTAACGCTCGGCTCGCGCCTTGACCACCGTCTGGGCAGCGCTCACCGACTCTTTCATGACATCCCCTAAAGAGCCGGTTTTATGGATGCGCCCTTTACCTGGCGTAACCACCGATTCGATATTGAGCAGCTCGCCACCCACCGAGGTCCAGGCCAAGCCCGTGACACGACCGACCTGATCCTCCTGTTCCGCCAATCCATAGCTGTAGCGGCGCACACCGGCATAGGTTTCGATCTGCTCGGCCGTCAGTATTTGCTGCGCCTGCAGCTTGCTGCCCGCTTTATCTGTTGATTTACGCTCTGCTTCTAGACGCTCACGCAGTACCTTACGACACACTTTCGCGATCTGGCGCTCGAGTTCACGCACCCCGGCTTCGCGTGTGTAGTAGCGCACGAGCTCCAGCAGAGCATCATCACCCAGTGCCAGCTCATGGGTTTCCAGACCGTTCGCTTCAAGCTGCTTAGGCAACAAATAGCGCTTGGCGATAGCAAGTTTTTCATCTTCGGTGTAGCCCGGAAGACGAATGATCTCCATACGATCCAACAGCGGTCCGGGAATGTTCATCGAGTTCGCCGTACAAATGAACAGCGTCTCGGAAAGGTCATAATCCAGCTCGAGGTAATGGTCGCTAAAGCTACCGTTCTGCTCTGGGTCCAGCACTTCTAGCAGTGCCGATGCAGGATCGCCCCGATGATCCATGCCCAGCTTGTCCACCTCATCCAGGAGGAAAAGCGGGTTTTTAACACCGGCTCGACTCATACGTTGCATCAGCTTACCTGGCAGCGATCCAATGTAGGTGCGACGATGGCCGCGAATCTCCGACTCATCACGGACGCCACCCAAGGCAAGACGTACATACTTACGGTTAGTCGCGCGAGCAATGGATTGACCAAGCGACGTTTTACCCACCCCGGGCGGACCAACCAAACAAAGCACTGGGCCTTTCAACTTGCGCACGCGTTTTTGTACGGCAAGATATTCAAGAATGCGTGCCTTGACCTCTTCCAACCCGTAGTGATCCGCATCCAGCACTTCTTGCGCTTTGACCAGATCGTGTTTTACCCGGGTGCGCTTTTTCCAAGGCACTGCAATAAGCCAGTCCAGATACGATCGCACCACGGTTGCTTCGGCAGAGTTGGAAGCCATCATTTTGAGCTTGTTGAGCTCTTGCGTTGCCTTTTCTGATGCCTCTTTGGGCATACCGGACGCTTTGATCGCTTGCTCGTACTTCTCTGCCTCATTGGGCACGTTATCCAGCTCACCCATCTCTTTTTGGATGGCTTTCATCTGCTCGTTGAGATAGTACTCTCGCTGAGTCTTCTCCATCTGCTCTTTGACACGCGAGCGAATGCGCTTCTCGACCTGAAGCAGATCGATTTCTGACTCGATCAACGCCATCAAGTGCTCGATACGATCCCGGACGCGATCCATTTCGAGCAACTCTTGCTTGTCGCCAATTTTTAGTGACAAATGCGCACAAATGGTGTCGACCAGCCGACTCGGGTCTTCGATGCCGGACAGCGAATTCAGCACCTCGTTAGGCACTTTCTTGGAAAGCTTCACGTACTGTTCGAACTGATTGAGCAGTACCCGTACGAGCGCCTCTTGCTCACGGTTAGTGAGTGGTTCGCTTTCCCGTGGCGTCAAATACGCCTGAGTGTAGCCCGCTTCGCTTTCCTCGATATCGATGACATCCGCCCGGAAACTGCCTTCGATCAATACCTTGACGGTACCATCGGGCAGCTTGAGCAGTTGCATGATGTCAGCAACGGTCCCCATCGCATAGAGGTCCGCGTTATCAGGGTCGTCTTGAGAGGCCTCGCGTTGAGCCACCAGCAGTACACGCTTGTCGGCTTCCATCGCGGCTTCCAGCGCCTGTATGGATTTCTCACGACCAACAAAAAGCGGAATAACCATTTGCGGGTAGACGACGACATCCCGCAACGGCAACAGGGGTAGACATTGTGTCTGTTCGGCGTTCTGCTGCATCGCAGACGTTCCTCAAATTCGGATGAGTACTTGATGGGTACTTAGTCAAGTACCACACAGTGGAAAGGGCATGGCAGGACACGCTCACTGCGTGCTGGTCAGCCATTTCAAGTCGCGTATTAACAGCAAGGGGCCGCCTAGGCGACCCCTTGGTTTGGCACAAGCGGTGGAGAGCTAGGCCGTGGCGGGCACCTTATGATTAACCGTCGGTACCATCGACACGAGTCTCTTGCTGCTGCGAGTAGATCAACAGCGGTTCACTTTCGCCAGCGATGACGGAACCATCGATGACGACTTTGCTCACCCCTTCCAAGGATGGAATTTCATACATCGTATCGAGCAGAACCGACTCTAAAATGGAGCGAAGTCCACGTGCGCCGGTTTTTCTCTCCATGGCTTTTGCCGCCACGGCTCTCAGGGCATCGTCTCTGAACTCCAGAGTGACGTCTTCCATTTCGAAGAGTTTGCCATACTGTTTGATCAACGAATTCTTTGGCTCGGTCAAGATTTGCACCAAGGCCTCTTCGGTGAGTTCTGTCAATGTGGCGATCACTGGTAAACGGCCGACGAACTCGGGTATCAAACCGAACTTGACGAGATCTTCAGGCTCGACATCTGCAAGAAGCTCCCCTACACCACGAGAAGACTCTTTGCTTTTCACGCTGGCATTGAAGCCAATGCCACCTTTTTCAGCGCGATCACGAATCACCTTGTCCAGTCCGGCAAACGCACCGCCCACGATAAACAGGATATTGGCCGTGTTTACCTGCACGAACTCCTGCTGGGGATGCTTGCGACCGCCTTGAGGAGGTACGGACGCCGTAGTGCCCTCGATCAGTTTCAACAGCGCCTGCTGCACCCCTTCGCCCGAGACATCACGGGTAATCGAAGGGTTGTCCGATTTACGCGAAATCTTATCGATTTCATCGATATAAACAATACCGCGCTCGGCCTTCTCGACATCGTAGTCGCACTTTTGCAGTAGTTTCTGGATGATGTTTTCGACATCTTCACCCACATACCCTGCTTCGGTCAGCGTCGTTGCATCAGCAATGGTAAAAGGTACATTCAGTAGCCGCGCCATGGTCTCGGCCAGCAGCGTCTTACCGCTTCCCGTCGGACCAATCAGGAGGATGTTGGATTTACCTAGCTCCACATCGCCTTCACGCACTTCTGACTTCAGACGCTTGTAGTGGTTATACACCGCTACGGACAGCACCATTTTGGCGCGGTCTTGTCCGATGACGTAGTCGTCCAGCGTATGACGTATTTCGCGGGGCGTAGGTAGACGCTCCTCATCGCTCTCGGCATCGGCTTCGAGAACTTCTTCGCGAATGATGTCATTACACAAGTCGACACACTCATCGCAGATATACACGGACGGGCCAGCAATCAGCTTACGTACTTCGTTTTGATTTTTGCCACAAAACGAGCAGTAGAGCAGTTTGCCACCTTCGTCCTTGCCTTTGCCGTCGGCCATTCGCGTACCTCTGTCACTGCGGCGGCTGACGCCGCCTTAAAAGCTCGTTAGAAAAGCAGAATCCTATCACGCTATCAGGATGTAGGCCGCTTATCCAGCACTGCGTCAATCAAGCCATACTCTTTGGCTTTATTGGCGCTCATGAAATTGTCACGGTCGGTATCTTGGGCCACTTTATCAATGTCTTGGCCAGTATGGTGGGCCAAGATTTGATTCAACTTCTCCCGGATACCAAGAATTTCACGGGTGTGAATCTCAATATCCGATGCTTGCCCCTGGTAACCGCCCAGCGGCTGATGAATCATCACACGTGAGTTCGGTAAGCAGTAACGCTTGCCTGCAGCACCTGCGGTAAGCAGTAGCGCGCCCATGCTGGCGGCTTGACCGATACACACGGTGGAAACGTCCGGCTTGATGAACTGCATGGTGTCATAGATAGACATCCCTGCCGTCACAGAGCCGCCGGGCGAGTTGATATATAAGTGAATGTCTTTGTCGGGATTTTCAGACTCAAGAAACAGTAGTTGCGCCACGACAAGGTTGGCCATGTAGTCTTCTACAGGGCCCACCAGGAAAATCACGCGCTCTTTCAGCAGACGCGAATAGATATCGTAGGCTCTTTCCCCTTTGGCGCTCTGCTCAACCACCATGGGCACTAGACCGCCGGCGTTTTGAATATCAAACTCACTCATTCGGGTGATTCCTTGCGTCCGGTAAGGGAAAAGCGCACCCAAGCAGGGTGCGCCACGCGATGAGATCAGGCGCTTGCCTGTTCGCCCTCTTCATTCTCATCTTGCTCAGCCTGTTGCTGAGCAGCAGCCAGCGCTTGCTGGTAAGACATTTCCACGTCTTTGACGTTCGTTTGCTCAAGCAGTTTATCGACCGCCTTCTCTTCAAGAATGGCAGATTTCACTTGGGTTTTCAGCTGCTCGTTACCCATGTAGTACTCCACCACTTCGGTGGGATCTTGGTACTGCTCTGCCAGCTCTTCGACTTTGGCTTTGATTTCAGCGTCGTCAGCATCCAACTCGTGAGCTTTGATCACTTCGGCCAACAGCAGACCGACTTGAACACGTCCTTTAGCTTGCTCCTCGAACAACTCGTTCGGCAGTTGGGTAACATCAAAATCCTCACCCAAACCGAACTGCTGAGCGGCCTGACGCTTCATACCGTCAGTTTCTTGCTGAACTAGCGCGCTGGGAACGGGAATGTCGTTTGCCTTCTTGAGGGCATCCAGCACCTGTTGCTTGACACGGTTATCGACCGCCTGAGAAGCCTCACGCGTCATGTTTTTCTTGATTTCAGCCCGAAATTTGGCTTCATCACCACCTTCGACACCAAAACGCTCAATGAACGCCGTATCCACTTCCGGCAGCTTTTGAGTACTCACTTTGTGAACGGTGACTTTGAAAGTCGCGTCTTGACCAGCAAGGTGCTCGGCTTGGTAATCTGCCGGGAACGTAACAGAAATAGTTTTCTCTTCGCCCGCTTTCGCACCAATCAGTTGCTCTTCGAAGCCCGGAATAAAGCTGTTGGAACCGATGACCAAGGCATGACCTTCAGCGCTGCCACCCTCGAACGGCTCGTCACCCAAGAAGCCTTGAAAGTCGATGGTAACCTGGTCGCCATCCGCTGCGGCCGTATCGACCTCTTCCCACTCAGCATTTTGCTTGCGAAGCGTATCGATCATTTCATCGACATCGGCCTCGCTGACAGAAACCACCGGACGCTCTACGTCCGTGCCTTCGATAGACGCCAGCTCGACCTGCGGGTAGACCTCCATGGTGGCAACGAACTCAAGATCTTTACCCGCTTGGTTTACCTTCGGTTCAATCTGCGGAAAACCAGCGGGATTGAGACCTTCTTCAGTGATGGCGCGTACGTAGCGCTCACGCATCACTTCGCCCACCACTTCATTGCGCACGCTGTCGCCATAGCGCTGACGCACGACGGCCATGGGCACTCGGCCTTGGCGGAAACCGTTCAAGCGAACGTTTTTCGCGGTGTCTTTCAAGCGAGCGCTGACGGCCTCGTCGATGTCTGCTGCCGGCACTTGAATAGTGATACGGCGTTCGATCTGGGAGGTCGTCTCGACGGAAACTTGCATGAATTGTCCTCTAGCGGATAGGCGTTGTGTTGATTGCGTAAAATGTATTCAAGGGGATCAATTTTAAGAACCCTGACGCATGGTGGCAAGCGCCATGCTCGCAAGATGGGGGCGTGACCATCGATTACAAGGGGTTAGCAGAACAAAAACTCACATTTCCCGTGCTGTCCACCATAACGATACGGCGTGCAGTAAAAGTCCGCACGTTGCCGCATGCGAGATAAATACCTGCCAACTGATCCAGTCGGTAAATATGGCGTGCCAAGCGCCCATCACTATAGCGCCTGCCACCAACATCACGATCAAGCGCTTGATGAGCCCCGGAAGCGTTTGCCTTGCGCTTTGAGACAGCATCTTCCACTGAAAAATAGCTGCTCCAGCCACTAGAACCAGAGCCATCACCAGCAGCGTTTGGCGCGTCTCGTGGCCACCCGCCATATAACGCGGTAGCGCTGCAAGCATCACCACACATAGGCCAATCGCCACACTGACACGCTCAGAGGAATAGGCTGATCGCTGCATGTTCAGGCGACCTTCAGCTGTTGATCGTCGATCCATTCTTCTACCCAAGGCAGCGCCGCATCATCTGCCATAAAGGTTTCCATGGCATCAATTTCAAGGCGCTCTCCTAGGCGGCGAGCGCCGAGATCCTGTAGCAGCTCATCCAGCGCTCTTCCCGCGCCACAAAACGTATCACCGTAAGAGCTATCGCCTAATGCGATGAGACCGTAACGTAACTTTGTTAGCGAGGGGCTTTGATCTTTCAAGCTGCGTACAAAGGGTACGAAATTACCGGGAAAATCACCGCTACCTGTGGTCGAAACGCAAAACAAGCTCAAGTCACTACCCTGGGTTACATCTTCCACCGTTGGCTGCTCTGAAATTTCGACCGTATAACCTGCCTGTTCGAATAGCGGCTTCACCTGTTCAGCCACATCCAATGCACCACCATACATGGTACCCACTACAATGGTTAACGTCGGCATTGCTCTACTCCTCGACGAAGATGTCGTACTGAGTGCCCTTGCGCATTCAACGTTCGCTCATCAGCGCTTGGCTCGTAAAGTCAGTCGACAAATACCTGATGAATTTGCTCAAATATTACCACGATCAGCAAAAACGACGCACGCCCACGATGGGCTCAATCAATCGTCCAATAGGAGCGCTTATGCAGCAGGCCTTCGAGACATGGATCACGCCCATAATGATTGGCGGCCTGATCATTTTCATGTGCTTTATCATTTGGGACCTGGCCAAAAAGTCGAACGCAGGCAAATTTGGCACGATCATGCTGTTTATCGTACTGGGCGCGGGGATGCTCGGTTACGTCATTAAAGTCGTCATCACTTGGCTCATCGAAGGACGAGGCATTTAGCCACTTACCAAGCTAGTCGCCCGTAGAGCTCGCATCAAAGAGCGAGCTCCAAACACTAAAAGGAGTGCCTAGGCACTCCTTTTGAGTAAGCGAACAGCAAAAAAGAAACTATTGGCTGCTCGAATAGCGCTCCACTTGCTGCTTGAGCTTCTGGCCTGGGCGAAACGTCACCACGCGCCGAGCGGAAATGGGAATTTCCTCACCGGTTTTCGGGTTACGCCCAGGCCGCTCACGCTTATCACGTAGGTCAAAGTTGCCAAAGCCCGACAGTTTTACCTGTTCGTTTTCGCGCAAACAGGCGCGGATTTCTTCAAAGAACGCCTCTACCATCGCTTTTGCTTCTCGCTTTGACAGCGCAAGCTCTGTATGTAAATGCTCAGCCAGCTCTGCTTTGGTCAACGCACCCATAGGGCTCCTCCATGTAGCATACGCATTGCCAAGAACGTGATAAGCGTCGTGTCATGGCATAGCTTAGTTAGCCGCGAAGTTCGGCATCTAATTCGGCTCGCACGTTTGTAATGATCGAGTCGACCAACTGATTGATTTCCTCATCATTTAGCGTGCGTGAAGCGTGCTGCCAGGTCAAGCCCAATGCAATGCTCTTATATCCCTCGGCCACGCCTTTACCAGCATAGACATCAAATAGCTTTATGTCTTTGAGGTAATCACCAGCCTTGGCTTTTGCACAATCCAGCAACGCTTGTACCGGTGTCTCTGCCTTGATCAAGAAGGCCAAATCGCGACGAACTTCCGGATAACGCGAAAGCGGCTCGAAGGCGGGAATCGAACCTTGGCTCAACGCATCCAATCGGACCTCGAACAGCACGGCATCCACTTTGAGCCCTAACGTTGCACGGACCTGGGGATGAAGCGTACCAATCCAGCCAGCAGGTTTCCCTTCATGGAAGAGCTGCGCCGTTTGACCGGGATGCAGCGAAGGATGCACTCCAGGCTCGAAGCGCCAGGCTGCTAGGCCACCCCCCATGGCCAAAAGACTCTCCAGATCCCCCTTCAAATCGTAGAAGTCTACCTGCGCTTTAGCACCATCCCAGCCTTCAGCTTCTCGCCCACCACATACCAGCGCCCCCATCATCGGGACTTGGGTTAGGTGGTCCAGAGAGCCATTGAACACCAACCCCGTCTCAAAAATGCGCACTCGCGTCTGCTGGCGATTCAGGTTGTGCTCCAGTGCTCTGACTAGCCCAGGAAATAGGCTGGCGCGCATCACAGAGAGGTCTGACGAGATCGGATTGGCCAATACCGGCGACACTGCGTCCGGTAACAGCGCTGCCTGTAGATCAGGAGCAACGAAACTGTAAGTGACAGCTTCTTGAAAACCACGCGCAACCATTTGGTGACGCAGTTGCGATGGTGTCAATGTCGATTCATTCGCAGAACGCAGTGCCAATCGAGCAGCTGGACGTCGCACCGGTAGATTGTTGTAGCCATGAATACGCGCCACTTCCTCGATGAGGTCTTCCTCGATGGCAACGTCAAACCGCCAGCTAGGCGCGACCACCGACCAACCCTCCGCATGCTTATCGACATCAAGACCAAGACGCTGGAGTATATCGGTAACATCGTCCGCCGATAGCCGCTTGGAAAGCGCGCTTTCTAGACGGGCTTCACGCAGCGTAATGGCGCGCGGCGCGGGCAAGTGCTCTTCGCTAACGGTTTCCACCACCGGGCCTGCCTGACCGCCACAAATCTCCAACAGAAGCTGTGAAGCACGCTCGACCGCTACGAGAGGAAGCTCAGGGTCGACGCCACGCTCAAAACGGTGCGATGCATCGGTATGCAGGCCGTAAGAGCGCGCCTGTCCGGCAATCGCAAGTGGCGCGAAGAACGCCGACTCTAGAAAAATGGCCTGGGTATTTTCGCTGACCCCAGAGTTTTCGCCCCCCATGATGCCAGCCATGGCCAGAGGGCCGCGCTCATCGGCAATGACGAGCGTTTCTGGGCGTAGGGTGACTTCTTGGCCATCCAACAGCGTCAAGCGCTCTGCGTCTTTGGCCAAACGCACGGTAATACTGCCCTGCAAATGATCGCGATCGAATGCGTGCAACGGCTGGCCAAGCTCCAGCATGACGTAGTTGGTGATATCCACCACAGGGTCGATGGAGCGTACACCGCTGCGACGCAGTCGCTCTACCATCCATAGCGGCGTTTCTGCATTCGTAGCCACGCCTTCGATCACACGCCCTACATAGCGCGGACACTGTCCAGGAGCCTCGACCTTCACAGGAAACGTTGTATCGATCGTTGGCGCCACAGCCGCAATGCTTGGGCCGCTCACCGGCAAGCGGTTGAGCACTCCCACTTCCCTGGCTAGCCCTTTGATACTCAGGCAGTCGCCCCGATTTGGCGTCAAATCCACCTCGATCGTCATATCATCGAGCTGCATGTAGTCACGAAAGCTTGTGCCTACCGGCGCCGACGCTGGCAATACCAGGATACCCGGAGAAGTCTCCTCCTCAAGCCCTAGCTCGGACGCCGAACAGATCATGCCACGAGACTCAACGCCTCGCAGTTTGGCTTTTTTGATCTTGAAGTCTCCCGGCAGCACGCCTCCTACCTGAGCGAAGGGAATTTTCTGACCTACATCGACGTTCGGCGCTCCACAAACGACCTGCACCGGTGCTGCCGACCCATCATTCACCGTACAAACATTGAGCTTATCGGCGTCGGGGTGCTTCTCTTTGGTGAGTACTTCCGCCACGACAACGCCGCTAAATGAAGCGGCCACTGGCTCAACGGCATCCACTTCAAGGCCTGCCATGGTGATCTGGTCGGCGATGGCCTGTGTATCCAGCTGCGGAGTTACCCAATCACGCAACCACTGTTCTGAAAATTTCATGTTGATTCCCGTCGCTGGCAGCAGTCTTTAGGTGAATTGACGAAGGAAGCGCAGATCGTTTTCGAAAAACAAGCGCAAATCATTGACGCCATAGCGCAGCATGGCCAAACGCTCGGCACCCATCCCAAAGGCAAAGCCCGTATAGCGCTCGGCGTCGATACCAGAGTGTCTAAACACCTCCGGATGCACCATGCCGCACCCCATCACCTCTAACCAGCCACTATGAGAGCAAACGCGACAACCGTTACCACTACACATCACGCACTGAATATCCACCTCGGCAGAGGGCTCAGTGAATGGAAAGTATGAAGGCCGGAAACGAACCGAAAGGTCGTCGCGCTCGAAGAATGCTTGCAAGAAGTCTTCGATCGTTCCTTTCAAGTCAGCGAAACTGATGCCCTCATCTACCAATAGTCCTTCGACTTGGTGAAACATGGGCGTATGCGTCAAATCCGAATCGCTACGATACACGCGACCTGGACACACGATGCGAATAGGCGGCTCACTGCTCTTCATCGTACGAACCTGTACGGGAGACGTGTGGGTGCGTAGCAAACGCGTCGCGTCGAAATAAAAGGTATCCGCCATCCCCCTAGCCGGGTGGTGAGCCGGAATATTGAGCGCTTCGAAATTGTGGTAGTCGTCTTCGATTTCTGGCCCCACGGCCACATCAAAACCAATGCGAGTGAATAGCCCCTCGATACGCTCCAACGTACGTGTTACTGGGTGCAGTCCACCACTCTCCTGCCCTCTCCCAGGCAACGTGACGTCGATGCGCTCAGCCACTAGGCGAGCATTGAGTGCCTCGCTCTCCAGCTGCTCACGCTTAGCGTCAATTTCACTCGACAACGCTTGCTTGGCCTGGTTGATTTGCTCGCCAGCCGCAGGGCGCTCTTCTGGTGACAGCTTGCCCAAGCCTTTTAGCAAGGCGGTGACTTCGCCTTTTTTACCTAAGTAACGTACGCGCAACTCATCTAGCACTGAGACGCTCTGCGCAGCTTGAATAGCATCGCGGGCCTCTGACACCAGAGTAGGAAGATGATCCATCCAATTTACTCCGAATTAAGCGGTCCCATCCCCGAGGATGGCTGGCATGTTGAAGGTGACAAAAAACAGGGGAAGAGCGGCTGCTCTTCCCCTGCATGGGTCACACTGAAATGACCTTGGGCATTTCACACGGGCATTAACCCAATGCAAATAGCCTTATTGGGCAGCCTTGGCTTTTTCCACGATAGCAGCAAAAGCTGCTTTTTCGTGTACTGCCAGGTCGGCCAATACTTTACGGTCGATTTCAATACCGGCTTTCTTCAGACCGCCAACGAAGCGGCTGTAAGACATGTCGTTAATGCGCGCACCAGCGTTGATACGCTGAATCCACAGCGCGCGGAATTGGCGCTTGCGGTTGCGGCGGTCACGGTACGCATACTGGCCGGCTTTGATAACAGCCTGTTTGGCTACACGGAAAACACGCGAACGTGCACCATAGTAACCTTTGGCCTGCTTCAGAACTTTTTTATGGCGACGACGGGCAACTACGCCACGCTTAACACGGGTCATAACACACTCCTGACTTTATGACTGAGGCTAGAGGCACTCAGATAAGAAAACTCGACCTTACAGGTTCGGCAGCATGCGCTGAATCAACGCTTTGTCGGAAGCATGAATCTGCTTCATGCCACGCAGCTGACGCTTACGCTTGGTCGACTTCTTGGTCAAGATGTGGCTACGGAAAGACTGTTTGTGTTTGAAGCCATTCGCAGTCTTTTTGAAGCGCTTGGCAGCGCCGCTGTTGCTTTTGATTTTCGGCATGAGAAAACTCCGCTCGATATTTTTTAGAAAACCCAGGGCCGACTAGCGCCTAAGCGCTAGCCCGTTGACTTCGCCGTTGGATCACTTCTTTTTCGGGGCAAGGATCATGATCATTTGGCGGCCTTCCATTTTCGGGAAAGACTCCACCGCTCCGATCTCTTCCAGGTCTGACGCAATCCGTTCCATCAGCTTACGACCGATGTCTTGGTGCGCCATTTCACGACCGCGGAAGCGCAATGTGACCTTACCCTTGTCACCACCTTCCAAGAAACGGGTCAGGTTTTTGAGCTTCACCTGATAATCGCCTTCGTCGGTGCCAGGACGGAATTTGACTTCCTTGACCTGGATTTGCTTTTGCTTCTTCTTTTGAGCCGCTTTTTGCTTTTTGGTCTCAAAAACGAATTTGCCATAATCCATGATCTTGCAAACGATCGGATCGGCATTCGAAATTTGCACGAGATCTAAACCGGCAGCTTCCGCACGTTCAAGAGCCTCAGTGGTGGGCACAACGCCCAACTGCTCGCCTTCGGCATCGATTAAACGTACTTCTTCTTCGGTAATTCGCTCGTTCATTGGTGGGCGTTTATCTTGTGGACGCCCGCGCTGGTTGCTTCGCTTGATTGCTCTGTCTCCTTAGGCAATTGACGATGTCGCCAGGGCTGCTCGCTCGGCATTGATACGTTCGATGAAGTCATCGACGGTCAAAGTTCCGAGGTTTTCGCCGCTGCGAGTTCGCACGGCCACTGAGTCAGCTTCGACTTCCTTATCTCCGACCACAAGGAGATAGGGAATTTTCTGTAACGTATGCTCACGGATTTTAAAGCCGATCTTCTCGTTCCTCAAGTCTGCTTTGACGCGAAGACCGCTTTTTTGCAAGCGTTTCTCCAATTTCAGCGCATATTCGCGCTGTAAATCGGTAATATTCATGATGACCACTTGCTCTGGTGCCAACCATAATGGCATAGCACCTGCATAATGTTCAATCAGGATGCCGATGAAGCGCTCCATGGAGCCGACGATCGCCCGGTGAAGCATGACCGGCGCCTTGCGCTCGCCCTCTTCGGTTACATATTGTGCGCCAAGGCGCTCGGGCATCATAAAGTCCACCTGCATGGTGCCGACCTGCCATTCGCGACCCAAGCAATCCTTCATGTGATACTCGATCTTCGGGCCATAGAACGCGCCTTCGCCGGGAAGTTCCTGCCAATCAACGCCGCAGGCTTTTAGCGCACCGCGAAGGGCGTCTTCAGCGCGATCCCACACTTCGTCACTACCAATACGCTTTTCCGGACGCAGCGCGATTTTGATTGCGATATCTTCAAAACCGAAGTCTTGATACACCTTTAGTGCTTGGCGATGAAAGCTCGTTACTTCCGGCTCGACCTGCTCTTCGGTACAGAAGACATGGCCGTCGTCTTGAGTAAAAGCACGTACGCGCATGATGCCGTGCAAGGCGCCTGAAGGCTCGTTACGATGGCAGCCACCAAACTCACCAAAGCGAACTGGTAGCTCACGGTAGCTACGCAGTCCTGAGTTGAATACCTGCACGTGCCCCGGGCAGTTCATCGGCTTGAGCGCGTATTCGCGCTTTTCCGACTCGGTAAAGAACATCCCATCGGCATAGTTGTCCCAGTGGCCTGACTTTTTCCACAGCGACACATCCATCACTTGCGGACAGCGAATCTCTTGATAGCCACCCTCTTTGTAAACGCCGCGCATGTACTGCTCGACCTGCTGCCAAAGCGCCCAGCCCTTGGGATGCCAGAACACCATCCCAGGCGCCTCTTCCTGCATGTGGAAAAGATCGAGCCGCCGCGCCAGCTTGCGGTGATCGCGTTTTTCGGCCTCTTCCAGGCGTTTAAGGTACGCCTTTAACTGTTTTTTATCCCCCCACGCAGTCCCATAGATACGCGTCAGCATGGGGTTGGAGGAGTCACCGCGCCAGTACGCACCGGCCAACTTGGTTAATTTGAAGGCCTTCAAATGACGCGTGTTGGGCACGTGCGGTCCACGACACATGTCCGTGTACTCTTCATGATGGTACAGCCGAATCGCCGCGCCTTCAGGGATGTCGCGAATGATCTCCTGCTTGTAAGTCTCATTACGTTTTTCGAACGTAGTCATCGCTTGATCGCGATCGACGTACTCACGAATAACGTCATATTCATGGTCGATCAGCGCCTGCATCCGCTTCTCGATAGCGTCCATATCATCAGGCGTTATCGATTTACCAAAATCGACATCGTAGTAAAAGCCATCATCAATGACCGGACCAATGGCCATTTTGGCATCGGGATAAAGCTGCTTAACCGCGTGCCCAATCAAGTGAGCACAGGAGTGGCGGATAATCTCTAGACCTTCTTCATCCCGGGCAGTAATGATAGAAACATCGGCATCCTGCTCGATGATATCGGCAGCATCTACCAGCACACCATCTATTTTGCCCGCCACACAGGCCTTGGCCAAACCAGGGCCAATGGACTCTGCCAGTTGCATGATAGAGAGGGGCGCTTCGAACGTTCTTTGGCTGCCGTCAGGCAGTGTCACTATGGGCATTCAGGTATTCCTTGAGCGCAGTGGTGATCCATACCAGGGATCACATTTCGCTATCAATGGGTTAGGGTCTTCATGGGGCTTTTAGGGCCGCCAAGCCTATCAGACTTTGTGACGCCGTAAAATAAAACGGGAGGCATACGCCTCCCGTTCTGTGTCAAAGGGTGTCATCGACGCTCAGGTCGAGGCAGCCTTTTCATGAGCATGTCATGTGGATTAGTTCCACTCGTCCAGTTCTACACGGCGGTTCTGGAAACGACCCTCTTCGGTATCGTTGGTTGCCACAGGACGCTCTTCACCGTAGCCCACAGCACGCATACGGTTAGCTTCTACGCCGCGCTGGTTCAGATAGGTTGCAACGGACTCAGCACGACGCTGAGACAGGTCCTTGTTGTACTGGTCAGAACCACGAGAGTCGGTGTGGCCTTCGATGCTCACACGAACGTCTGGGTTGTTGACCAGACGCTCAGCTACGCCGTTCAGGACGTTCTGTGCATTTGCAGTCAACTGAGCGGAATCAAACTCAAAGTTAACTTCGCGAAGTACCACGCTATCCGGGCAACCCAGCGCGTTGACTTCTACACCCGCCGGAGTATCCGGGCACTGGTCGCGATAGTCCGGCACGCCGTCGTTATCAGAATCCAGCGGGCAGCCGTTGGCATTGACTGCTACACCAGCCGGGGTGCCCGGGCACTGGTCGCGGTAATCAGGCACGCCGTCACCGTCGGAATCCAGCGGGCAGCCTTCGGCATCAACGGCAACACCCGCAGGCACTTCGCCGTAGCTCGGGCACTGAGGTGCTACCGGCTCAGGTGTACGATCTGCACACAGCAGACCACCGATAGCTGCGCCAGCCGCTGCACCGGTTGCGGCACCCGCGTCTTCATCTGAGCTGCTGCTGGTGGCATAGCCAATGCTACCGCCGATGATGCTGCCCGCCAAACCACAAACCGCGGGGTGCTGGTACCAGCTTTGGCCGCTGTTGGCGCCTGCTTGGCCAGAAGACTGAGAGGCTGAGCTAGCGCAACCTGACAGGCCGACGACTAAAGCAGAACCGATTAGCAAGCCAGTCGTTGATTTTTTCATGCAAGACTCCTTCTTGATCCAATGCTGACATGGTCTAGAGACCAAATCTATCCAATGCTTCTTATGGCGAGAGCATCCATTTTTCGCTGTTCTGATCCAGGACGGGGTTCCCTGCCCGTGAAACTGAACGTGGTGCCTATCATTAACGTTTCAGCGTTAGAAGGCAACAATGCCGAGATATCAACTTCTTGCCAATACCGACCTTACCAGCATAGCAAAGCTCACATCGATGGCATTAAAAATTTTTAATGAAGAGCGGAAGGGCCTTTAGCGCGCCATTTAATTACCTCTGCGGCGGCTGCGAGCACCGCAGGGCGCATCTCATCTTCCACAGCTAGCCTTTCCTTGTCCTCTTGCATTCTTTCCCGTGGGGTCAACTGTTTGCGCGCAGAGTGCGTCTTGAGATGACGCGTACGGTTATAAACCTCGGCGAACGCTTGAAACTCAGGTCGTTCAGAAAGACTTGGATCGACGATTTCAAGCAGCACTTTACAGCGCCAGGAACCCTCGGTGATGTCGACTTGCTCTTGGACGAGAGCGCTCACCACGTAGTCCAGATTTTCTAGGCTGTTTTGCTGAGCACGCCGCTCTTCTTCCAGTCTAAACGCTTCACGGCGCTTCACTTCGCTTCGCAATTTATGGGCGTAGACGACCAACCCGGCGATGATTAGCACAGCGACAACGAACAGTAAAAGTGCAACCGTTGAACTCATAAAGCCCCTGAAACGTATAAAATAGCTTAACGAGAATTGTACACCCAATTAGCATCAGTAGACCAACCCAATTCGTCGTTTGCACGCCGTCGTAAGGGCAGTGTCGCGGTTAGCTAAAACGTGAATGCAGCTTGTCCGCCTGGGACAAAGAAGACGTCACCACTTGAACACCGGTACGATATCGCCAACACCACCAAGCCCACCCAAGGCTCAAGGCAAGTCCTACGGCGCCAGCGGTGTGTAGTAAGGCCAGCCATAAAGGCAGCCACAACAAGACATTCGCAATCCCCAGCCCTACCTGGAGGCCATAAGCGATGAGCACACCCACCAAGGCATTACTCACCGGCTGTAGGCCCCGATAACGCCACCAAAGCAGTAACAATAGCCCTCCTAATAAAAGAGCGCCCAATCGATGAACCATATGGATCGCCGTGCGCGCATCGGCATGGAGCTGCCCGTGCAAGTAACTAGGCCCCACCGTTTGCGTTAGATGAAACCCTTCACTGAGGTCCATGGCTGGCCACCACTGCGTGTTGCAGGTCGGAAACCCTTGGCAAGCAATACCCGCATAGTTACTAGTGACCCAGCCTCCCAGCGCCAGCTGAAGCACCAGCGCGGCTCCCGCTACGTACCAGAGAAGATTGCCAGCCCTGGCTGCACCACCTTTGTTGCGCCACGCCCTGCGCAACCGAAGATGCAGCCAGAAAAACAGCATCAAAACACTCAATCCTCCGAGCAAATGCAGCGTGACAACCTGTGGCCACAACTTAAGAGTAACGGTAAACGCACCAAACGCGCCCTGAACGAGAATAACGATCAGTAACGCCAAGCTAAGTCGCCATGGATATTCTGGACGTTTGCGCAGTGACCACCCCATTGCCACGATGGTGAGCACAATCAAGCCCAATAAACTGGCTACATAGCGGTGAGCCATCTCTACCCAGGCTTTGAAGGGCTCTAAAGGAGCATCAGGATGTCGAAGCGCCGCATGATCACTATCGGGAACAATGAGTTTGCCATAACAACCAGGCCAGTCAGGGCAGCCTAATCCTGCGTCGACCAAACGGGTCCACGCACCTACCAATATCACACAGGTAGTCAGTAACGTACCTACTAACGTCAACCTTACAAGCCAGTCAAGGCGCTGTGAGTAGCTATGCATCGAGCTTCCTTACGGCTAAAACTAGCCGAGCAAAGGCTATATTGGATTGACTTTAAACAGGTGACGTATGTCATCCAGTATGTCGGCCGTAGCCGTTTCGTCACTAAAAGAGAGCGCTGGCCTGCCCATCGGATCGAACAACCACACGCGGTTTTCACCCCCCCAAGAAGGAGAATGTTGCCATTTTGTCACCACCTCGCCTGGCAGTGCAGTGGCCTCCCCACCAATCCTCAACCGCTGCAGTCGCGGCGCCTCACGCCCTAAGGCACGGTGTAGGCGCCAAAGTGCGTCCTGCTTTTCTTCGCATTGGCTACTGCAGTCAAATACCAGGGTCCACCGTTCTGAAGAGGGGGCACTCACCGCCAGCGGCCACTGTCGCAATGGGGGAACATCTAGGATGACTTGCCCATGAGCCGTATGCGCCTGCGGAATACCGACTTGCCACGTTAACATCCCCCAGGCAGTGACGATCGGCGCAGCAAAGATCACGAACAAACATAGCAGCTTGATTCTGGGATAACGTACTGGACGGTGAGACTGCATATTAACGTCCTCTTTCATAATGCTCGCGACGATCAGCCGCTAGGCGATGTCCGCCAAACAGCATGATGACGAAAGCCGTCAATGCCAAGGCCCACCACTGAACAGCATAGCCAACATGACGGCTTGCTGGCATAACGCTTGCCTCCCACCATGGCGTTAACACACCGTCCCCTTGCTCTGCATGCAGCCAGCCATGATGGCTGAATTCGCCCAAAGCCCCTTCCCAAGGCGCGAGACTTAGCTGCTGAAGGCGTACGCCCTCCTGGTTAGCCCCATAAAGGGGGCCTTGTGCTTGCGCTTTCTGCCACTCGCCCGACACGTCGATGACGCCTTCGGGAGTCGACACATGAGGCGCGTCTCTACTAAACCCCGTCTCCAAAAAACCACGTTGAACCAACCACAGTTGACCATTCATGTCTCTCAGCGGCGTCAGCACCGCCACGCCTAAGCGTCCAGAGGCCATACGATTATCCAGATAGAGCGTGTGTTGCGGCAGATACCTGCCTCGAAGATATACTTGCGCCCCGTCTGATGGTGTATCGACGGGCTCGATCATTGACGGAGCCGCGGCCCTCCTGGCCAGTAAATCGCGCTTGTCATCGGCCCGCTCCCACTGCCATAGTCCCAACAAAATGCCAAGCGTCACCACGACAGACCAAAACAAATACCAGGCATAGAATCTCACTGGATAACGAGAGGGCTTGATCATGTGGTTAAAACTACTCATTGCCGTCGTGTTTATTGGAATCGTCGCCAGTCTTGCCGCAGGAGCAGGCTTTTTGCTACGAGACGACAGCACCTCAAGGCGTCTACTCATATCGTTAAAATGGCGTATCGCTCTCACCTGCCTACTCATCGTGCTGCTACTTATTGGCTTTTTGTCTGGCGAGCTTGGGTAACGCACTAAAACACATAGACAAAGATGAAGAGGCCAACCCACACCACATCGACGAAGTGCCAATACCAGCAGGATGCTTCGAAGCCAAAGTGGTGGTCATTAGCAAAATGCCCTTTGATGATCCTAATTAGCATGCTGGCCAAGATGAGCGTACCAATGATTACGTGAAGGCCATGAAACCCGGTCAAAATGAAGAAAGTAGCGCCAAAAATCCCCGCCTCCAGGGTAATCCCATAGTGATGGTAGGCCTCGTAATACTCGACCCCTTGAATGACGATGAAGCAGAGACCTAGCAATACTGTCCCTGCTAACCAATTACGACACGTTTGTCGCTCACCCAGCTTGAGCGCCTCATGCGCAACGGTCAGCGTGATACTGGACGTAACGAGTATCAGCGTATTGACTAGAGGAAGCTGCCAGGGACTAAGCACACTGGTAGGCCCTGACACGGAGGTATCAGGTGGGTTGAGAAGTGGCCATTGAGGTACGAAATCAGGCCAGAGCAAGGCCGAAACACCCTTGGCGCCTTCTCCCCCTAGCCAGGGCAACGTGAACGTTCTGATATAGAACAAAGCGCCAAAAAAGGCGGCGAAAAACATGACTTCTGAGAAGATGAACCAGCCCATGCCCCATCGAAATGACCGGTCCATTTGCGCATCGTAGAGACCGCCCATCGACTCATGGATCACATCCCGAAACCATAGCCCCATGACGCTGACGACCCCTACTAACCCAATGACAAGCAGAGGCGCTCCCGTGTCGTATACCAATTGGATGCCGATCCCTAACATCAAGGCACCCAGGGCCAATGAACCTAAAATGGGCCACCGACTGGTAGCAGGAACGTAGTAGCTGCCGCTGCTCATGTGTTATCCCCCGCCAAGTGATTGTTATAGGCCGTTTGCAGCGGCGTCCGCTGTACCGGATAAAGGGTGTATACCAACGTGATCGTATTGATCTCTTCGGGTAAGTCTTTCGCTAACTGAAATACCAGAGGAATCGTGAGTCGCTCCTCTCCCTGCAACTGCTGCTCTTGAAAACAGAAACAGCTGACCTTGCGTAAATGCGTCGTGGCACTGGAGGGAGACACACTAGGCACCGCCCGCCCCCAGCTTTCTATGGCACTGTTGTTGGTGAAAGTAAAATCTACCTCTGCCGTTTGCCCGGGATGAACGCGCATTTGCCGCGTTGCGACACTCATTTGCCAGGGTAAGCCTGCACTGCCGCGGGTAATGAATTGAACCGTGACGAAACGCGTCTGATCGACCTCCTCATGAACAATGGCCTGAGCAGTCGTATCGACCTTGCCATTCAATCCCGTCACTTTGCAGAACACGTCGTAAAGGGGCACTAATGCAAAGGCAAAAGCGAACATCCCAAGCAGGGCGGCAACGCTGCGAATGACCGTCTTATTCACTCCGTCTCTTTGAGCTCGATCTATGCCCATGTTGATCCCCTGAATCTAATGCAGCGCTCACCGCTTATTCGTGGGTTTGAGCACGGTGAAAGACAGGTGGCGTTTCAAATGTATGCAGCGGAGCAGGACTTGGCACGCTCCATTCTAGATCCACCGCGCCCTCCCAAGCTTTCGCGGGTGCTTTTTGCCCTCCTCGAACGCACAGCACGATAACCAAGACGAACAGCAGCTGAGAGGCCCCAAAGAAAAACGCTCCGATGCTCGATAGCAAGTTGAAATCGGCAAACTGCAAGGCGTAATCGGGAATACGTCTGGGCATACCGGCCAAACCGGCAAAGTGCATGGGGAAAAACGTCAGGTTGACGCCAATGATGGAGCACCAGAAATGGCATTGCGCCAACCGCTCATTGGGATAGTGGCCCGTCCATTTTGGCAACCAGTAATAAACGCCTGCCATGATGGCAAAAATAGCGCCAGGCACGAGGACGTAATGAAAATGGGCAACCACAAAATAGGTGTCGTGGTACTGAAAATCCGCTGGCGCAATGGCCAGCATCAGTCCTGAAAAACCGCCAATGGTGAACAGGACGACGAATGCCAGCGCAAACAGCATAGGTGGTTCAAAACTGATCGAGCCACGAAACAACGTGGTCACCCAGTTAAACACCTTGACCCCAGTAGGCACGGCAATGAGCATCGTGGAGTACATGAAAAACAGCTCAGCGGTCAGCGGTAGACCTACGATGAACATATGATGCGCCCATACTAAAAAAGATAGCAGGGCGATGGCTGCGGTGGCGTACACCATCGAGGCATACCCAAACAGTGGTTTACGCGCAAACGTTGGAATGATGGCCGACACGATACCAAACGCTGGTAATATCATGATGTAGACTTCGGGGTGTCCGAAGAACCAGAACAAATGTTGAAATAGTACGGGGTCTCCTCCGCCCGCGGCATCGAAGAAACTGGTACCGAAATTGATGTCCATCAACATCATGGTAATGACCCCTGCCAACACCGGCATCACCGCAATTAGCAGAAAAGCGGTTATCAGCCATGTCCAAACGAACAGCGGCATGTCCATCATGCGCATGCCAGGGGCTCGCATATTGAGAATCGTCGCGATGATGTTGATCGCACCTAAAATCGAACTAATCCCCGCGATATGCAGCGCTAGAATAAAAAACGTCGTGGACGCAGGCGCATAAGTCGTCGATAAGGGAGCATAAAACGTCCAACCGAAATTAGGGCCACCGCCTGGCATCAATAACGTGGAAAGCAGCAGCGCAAAGGCAACGGGCAAGAGCCAAAAGCTGAAGTTATTGAGCCGTGGAAGCGCCATGTCGGGCGCGCCAATTTGTAGCGGTATCATCCAGTTGGCCAATCCGGTAAAAGCGGGCATCACGGCTGCAAACACCATGATCAAACCGTGCATGGTGGTCATTTGATTGAAAAACTCAGGCTCGACCAGCTGCAATCCCGGTTGAAACAGCTCGGCTCTCACCACCAGCGCAAAAATGCCACCCACGAAAAACATCGTCAGCGAGAAAATCAGATAAAGCGACCCAATCTCTTTATGATTGGTAGTCAGCAGCCACCTTAATAGGCCTTTCGGCGGAGTATGATGCGCATGGCCTTCATGCGACTGACCACCCGCGACGGCTGTTGAACTGTGTTGCAGGGGGTTGTGTGGAGGAAGTTTCGGCGCCATGAGTCTCTCCGCGTACTTTATCGTTGTATTGGAAGATGGTGTTTAACGCTTCACTTATTGCGCAATACGTTCGGCCACTGTCGCAGGCTGAACAGCATCCCCCGTATCATTTCCCCAAGCATTCCGCGTGAACGTGACGACAGCGGCTATCTCTACTGGATTGAGCGTACTTCGAAAAGCGGGCATGGCCGCCCCCGACACACCGTTAATGACTCGGTCTAAATGCCAGTCCAGGTCGTCGATCAGCTGATCGTTGCCCGCCAGCGCCGGGAAGGCAGGAGGCGCCCCTTGACCTTCGCTTTGATGGCAAGAGGAACATATCGATTGATAAACGGTTTCGCCACGTGCCATCAACTCATCGAGTGCCCATTCACGATCGATACCCATGGCTTCCTGCTCGGCTGCCGCTTTACGCTCTTCGAGCCACGTCTCGTACTCCGCTTCCTCCATGGCATGAACCACGATGGGCATGAAGCCATGATTCACCCCACATAGCTCGGCACACTGGCCGCGGTATATGCCAGGCTCGTTGATCTGCACCCAGTTTTCGTTGATAAAGCCTGGGATCGTATCCTGTTTGACGGCCAGCGCCGGCACCCACCAGGAGTGGATGACATCATCGGATGTCATCAAAAAGCGGACTTTACGATTGATAGGGAGCACGAGAGGCTCGTCTACATCGAGCAGGTAATGCTCGTCTCGCTCGGCCTCTCCACGGATTTGCTCGCGACTGGTACTAAGGTTGGAGGTGAACGCTATATCTTCACCTAAATATTCGTAGCGCCAGCGCCACTGCTGACCCGTAATCATGATATCAAGGTCGGCTTCGGAAGCATCATACATGTTCTTCAGTGTCGCCGTTGCTGGCACTGCCATACCCACCAATATCAAAATAGGGATGGCCGTCCATAGCACCTCTACGGAGGTATGTTCATGAAAACTTGCCGCTTTGGCGCCCTTGGCATGGCGATAGCGAAACAAGGAGTAAAACATCACACCGAAAACGATCACGCCAATCACCACACACACCCAAAAAATGGTCATGTGAAGGCCAAAAATATCGCGGCTAATATCGGTGACACCGACCGGCATGTTCCAGCTGCTGGCCTGGGCCTGGGAGATACTTGCGACACTGGTCATGGTGAGAAGCCATCGCCACGGTAGGTGCATAGCAGCCTCCTTTTTATTGTTGTTCTCGCCATCCCGTTTATTAGGTCAGGATGAAGTGATGTCTTGTGAGTATAGAAAACAAATGGCATTCGTCACGCACTGCAAGCGTGATGTTTCTCAACGATTCACCCCGCGGCAAACATTGCTATGCTCGCTAGCACCAGAACGAACAACAACGTGACGACGATCGCCGTGAGAATGAACGCAGCAGGCTTGCCATTCGAAAAATCGTGCTGCCGTTGACGGTCATTCTGAACGCCGATCAGCGCTGCCAGCACCGACTTGATGACTGACCACATAGCTACTCCCTCATTGCTTAGGCATGTCACGTTACGTTCGGCCGCTGTGTTAGAGCACCCGCCTACCGTTGATGATAGGCAATTTTGAGCATCTTGCTGCGGCTCGAAATTCAAGCAGCCACGCATGATCAGTAATAACAGCAGCACTTTGCTATGAATAAGCTTGCGGCAAAACCTGGGTCCATTCACACTTGTCGAAAATTTGTCGCTACCGCAATGGACTGTCAATGGAGTCTTCTATGCCCAAGCATCGTGGCGTCGCACAGCGCGTCTGCATCGTCATGTTTTTCTCTCTCTTGCTCACTGGATGCACGACTTACACATGGCCAGACGGCTCTCAGGAAACCGTATTGGGCGTCGTCGCTGAAGATGAGAATCGCCAGTACGAAGAGCCTCGTGCTGACGGCGTTCGCTATCGTAAACCGGGAGAACTCCCTAACGCAGACAGTGACGATAACGACTGAATCTGCCTAGCCCCTCATTCGTGCCGTCGTTTGGTAGACGCCGTGGCTTGAGCCGTTAGCGGATCTTCTGGCCACGGGTGTTTGGGATAGCGACCCCGCATCTCTTTACGTACCTCAGGGTAACCATTGATCCAAAAGCTCTTTAAATCTTGAGTCACTTGAAGCGGGCGCCGCGCAGGCGACAGCAAATGAAGTATTATCGATACACGCCCATCGACGACGGTAGGCGTTGATTGCCAACCAAAAGCCTCTTGTAGCTTCAATGCCAATACTGGCGCCTGCTCCACTTGGCACGGCGCGTAATCCACGTTGATGGAGCGACCGCTCGGCGCCGTGATCACGCTTGGCACCAAGCGCTCCAATTGCTGCTGTTGCTCCCACGCCAGTGTATTCATGAGGCAGCTATGAAATGGCAACCTTTCGACCTGCGCCATGCGCGTCAATCCCGCGACATAGGGCGCCAGCCACGTCTCCAACGTCCCCATTAGCACCGCCTCCGACCAATCGGGCCACTGCTCCGGCCATAGTCGTGAGAGCAACGCCATTCGCCCCTGCAATTGGCGAACGTCCTCCGTCATCACTAGCTGCGGGCGTTGCTTGAGCGCCTCTAGGAGCGCTTTTTCCATCGCCTCTGCCGACAGCTGGGGCAACGGACGAACGGCTAACACCAGCTCGCCGTGCCGTTGTACGGCCTCTCCGACCAGCTTACCCTGCTCCTCCGACCAGCCCACGCGTTCTTCCCAACGTCCGGTATCAGGATAGAGCTGGACCAAAGTGGTTAACGTGATGGGTTCTGCGACGTAAATGCGGGCTTCACTGGTCGCACTCTCGATCGCTACCGCCACTAGCCAGTCGTGTTGGGCAAATGGATGACGCTCAGGCAGCGTTGCCGTTTTGCCATTCGCCAGTTTGAAGCGCCCAATGCCGATGCGCTGGGCGACACGGTCTGGGTATGCCAAACACAGCAGAGCGCTGAGCGCCCCTAGATCAACGACACGAGGCATGGAGACGTCCATCGACCTCGCTAGGCGCTGGGTCTGCTGATGCCATTGCGGAAAAGCAGAAGGCTTTTGAAATCGCTGGGTCAGCGCATCACGCAGCGATCCTTGCACCCGCTCTCGGCCCTCCATCAATGCTGCCAGTGCACAGGCCAGAGGTATCGCCTGCAAAGCTTTCGCCCCCACTAGCATGGCGGCTAAACGCGGCTCCAAGGCTAGCGCCGCACTCTGCCGACCGAGCTGCGTCAATCCCCCGCCTGGCGCTCGTAAGCGCAGCTGATCCAGAAGCGCCTGAGCCGATCTCAGCGCCCCCTCAGGAGGCGATGTGACCCACGACAAAGCTCTGGGTTCGTGGACACCCCATAGGACGGTTTCTAGCACGAGGTTGGATAAATCGGCCTGAAGTATCTCCGGTTCCGCATAGCCCACCAGGGGCTGTTCCGCGGCCCAAAGCCGATAACAGACGCCCGGCTGCTGGCGACCGGCACGCCCACGACGCTGATCGGCACTCGCCTTGTTGACACGACGGGTGGTTAGTTTGGTCAGCCCCGTACTAGGATTGAACAGAGGCACCCGCTCGAATCCTGCATCGATCACGACGTTGACACCGTCGATCGTCACACTGGACTCGGCAATCGCGGTCGAGACGATCACCCGCCGACGCCCTGTACGTGGCCGCATGGCCGCCTGCTGCACCTCCAAAGGCAACCTTCCATGCAGCGGGTGCACCTCGACATCCAGAGGGCTCTCTTCCATGGCGTCAACGAGTTGAGCGATGTCGGCTACGCCGGGTAAGATCATCAGAACGTCTTGGCTCTCTGGACGTATCAGGGCCTCATGAAGCACTCGCAGCGCGGTGTCGCTCAGCGAAGCTTCCCCCAACGGCGGTCGATAGTGGGTCTCGACGGGGAAGGCTCGCCCCTCGCTTTCGATGACCGGGATATCACTCCCTAACACTCGCTTGAGCGCTGTCACATCCAAGGTGGCCGACATTACCAATAGACGCAGGTCGTCACGCACGCTCTCTTGCACATCGAGCGCCATAGCGAGGCCTAAATCTGCCTCAAGGCTTCGCTCGTGAAACTCGTCAAAAATGATTCCCGCTACGCCCTCTAATAACGGGTCATCCTGCAGCATACGAATAAGCACGCCCTGCGTGACCACCTCCAGCCGGGTTTTACGGCCAGCTTGGCTGTCGCCCCGCATCCGATACCCAACGGTCTCACCCACTTGCTCATTGAGCTGGGCCGCCATGAAGGTGGCGGCGAGTTTGGCGGCAACCCGGCGCGGCTCCAGCAGTAGCAGTTTCTGCCCCTGCGCCCATGCACACGACAGCAGCGTTAGCGGTACGCGCGTGGTTTTACCGGCTCCTGGCTGCGCTACGAGTATCAAACGGTTTTGGCTCGCCAGCACGGAACGAATTTGATTCAGATGCTGCTCAATAGGAAGCGATGTACTCATGGGTCATTGGGTCAGCGCGTCAGAGGGTGCAATACCGCACCCCTTGAGAATGACGTGCTCCAAGAATTGGCAAATGGACAACAGATCCGCCTCGCCAAGGGATTCCTCGCCAAGAATACCGGATACCTGAGCACTGTATTCCGTGTAGTGCTGGGTGGCTGACCAAATCAAAAAAATCAGCCAGCGCGGGTCCACATCATCCATCTTGCCCTGCCGCGACCACGCGCGCATGATGGCGGCACGGGAAGCGACCCACGCTTTGAGCTCACCAGAGAGGTACTCCTTCAAAAACGGTGCCCCCGCCAGAATTTCCGCTGCGAACAGTTTTGACCCCTCTGGATAGCGCTGCCCCAGCGCCATTTTGGTGCGTATGAAGTCGCGGAGTACTTGGGCAGGATCGCTGTCTTCATGGATATCTTCTAGCACCGCGTTCCATCGCGTCATCATTCGGTTCAATAGACGTACATAGAGTGCTTGCTTGCTCCCCATGTAATAGAGAACGTTAGCTTTGGGCAGCCCGGCAAGATCGGCAATCGCTTGAAGACTCGCCCCCCGATAACCATGCTGCGAAAACACCTGTTCAGCCGCGCTCAAGATGGTCTGTTCGATACGTTCTCTGCTGGCGTTTTCTGGATTCGCGGTATCGACCGACATTCAGTAGGCTCCTTATGATCGCTCGCTAGCGAACGGGTCAGCGGTACTGGGCAGCACGCCACATTACCGTGCACTTTCAATAAAATGCACTTTAAAAGTGCGTGACACATCGTGTTTAACAAAGTCTTGCAAGGTGCGCCGTTTTGTCCCAAGCTCAACGATATTGACCAATCGGTCAGAACAATCATAACGGAGTTTGGCATGGCGACAATTGAGTTTTTGCTCAATGGCACCCCGACCCAGTGTCAGGTGCCCCCTGACACCAGCATTCTAACGTTGTTGCGCGATCATTTGGGCATGACGGGTACGAAAGAGGGTTGCGCTTCGGGAGACTGCGGCGCCTGCACCGTGGCGATGAAAGGCCCTACAGCCTCTGAGTTTGTCAGTCTCAATGCCTGTATTACACCTGCCCATCAATTACAGGGTCAGCACCTAGTGACGGTAGAAGGCTTATCGGTCAATGGACAGCTTCACCCGGCGCAACGCGCGATGGTCGAGTGCCATGGAAGTCAATGTGGCTTCTGTACGCCTGGTATTGTCATGTCACTCTTCACACTTCACGCCCAACAACAGCAGCGACCGGCGCCTTTAAGTCCGGAGCGACTGGAAGCCTCGTTGGGGGGCAACCTATGTCGCTGCACCGGTTATCGCCCTATTCGGGATGCTGCCCTCAGCATGTCGTCCTACGAGTGGCAGACGCCGCAGTGGTTCGACGCCACTCAGCCATGTCCGTCAGCACTGACGCCCACCTGCCTGGAAGAGACCGTCTCCCGCTTCTTTGCGCAGCCCACCTCGCTTAAAGAGCTGACCGCTCTTCGCCGCCGTTATCCATCGGCGCGCTTGGTCGCAGGCGCTACCGATCTATGGCTCGAAAACACTCAGCGACTTGCTACGCTGAATCAATTAATTGATGTCACACGCGTCGAATCGCTTCACCACATCGAGGAAGCCACATTGGCAGAGCAGCCCGGTTGGTGGATAGGCGCAGGCGTTACCTATTCCCAGTTAGAGCCGCTATTCGAAGCGCACTTCCCGGCGTTTGCTCATCTGCTACAGCGACTTGGTTCTCAACAGGTGCGCAATCGAGGCACGCTAGGCGGCAATATCGCCAACGCCTCGCCCATTGGCGATACACCACCGGTGCTGTTAGCGCTGAACGCCTCGATAGAGCTTGTCCATCAGGGCGGTCGTCGCCTACTCCCTCTGAGCGATTTCTTCTTGGACTATAAAAAAACGGCGCTCGCCGACGATGAAATCATTAGCCGAATATTCCTCCCTCGCTTGGCCGAAGGTTGCGACCTGAAAGTGTGGAAACTCTCTAAACGCCGTGAGGACGATATTTCGGCCGTGTTAGGCGCCTTTCACTATCGCCTGAGTGACGGTGTTTTGAGCGATGTGCGCGTCGCCTTTGGCGGCATGGCTGCCGTACCCAAGCGCGCCTTGCAAGCAGAAGCCGCTTTGACGAACACCCCCGTATCGCAAGAGTCCTTCCAAGCTGCTCAGCAAGCACTCGCCGATGACTTTCAGCCGATGAGCGACGTACGCGGCGGTCGACACTATCGACAGCAAGCCGCTGCTAACCTCATGGAGCGTCTTTATCTCTCGCTCTCGGCACCGACACAGGAGGTGATGCTCGATGCGTACGCTCACTAAGCTCGATGGCGATAGTCGCCGTGCTCGTCGCGAATTACGCGATCACATCCAGGGCTCTGGTCCACTGGCCCGCCATACGGTCGACAGTCACGGGCAGCGGCAAGCAGGTGCCTCCAGCTTTCACGAGAGTGCCGAAAAACATGTGACCGGCAAAGCGACCTACATTGACGATCTCAAGACGCCCCAGGATGCGCTCCATATAGCGCTGGGACTATCGCCCATCGCTCACGGCAAGCTCGTATCGTTGGAGCTGGACGCTGTACGTCAGGCGCCTGGCGTGGTCGATGTGATTACCTTTCACGATGTTCCTGGCCATACCGACATTGGCCCCGTGTTTCCCGGCGACCCGATTTTCGTTGATCACGACATCAGCTATGCCGGACAGTGTCTTTTTGCCGTAGCGGCGACGTCTCATCAGGCCGCTCGTCAAGCAGTCACATTGGCCTCGATGCAGTTCGATGAGCAGCCAGCCAGTCTCGATCCAGTCGCCTCCGCCGAACGGCAAGAGGTCGTTCGCCCTACCCACGTACAAGTATGTGGGGACTGGGAAGCAACACTAGAAGGTGCCGAGCAGGTGATCGACGGCGACCTGTTCATCGGAGGACAGGAGCACTTTTATCTCGAGGGCCAGGCCTGTGTGGTGATCCCCACCGAGGACGAAGGCGTCATGGTGCATACCTCGAACCAGCACCCCAGCGAAACGCAAAAGCTGGTTGCCGAGGTGCTAGGTATCCCTTTCCATGCAGTGACGGTGGAGGTACGCCGCATGGGCGGCGGGTTTGGGGGCAAAGAGACGCAAGCATCGCCCTGGGCATGCATCGCTGCGATCATTGCACGCCGTACGGGCAGAGCTACACGGCTGCGTCTACCACGAAGTGTCGATATGCGAATCACGGGCAAGCGCCATCCTTTTCATAATCGATACCGATTGGCGATCGACGCTCGCGGCGTGATTCAAGGTGGCGATATCACCGTCATCGGCGACTGCGGCTACTCACCTGACCTCTCGGACGCTATCGTGGATCGTGCCATGTTCCACGCGGACAACGCTTACTCACTGGGTGATGCCCGCGTTACCGGCCACCGTGCCAAAACCCACACGGCGTCCAACACCGCCTTCCGTGGCTTTGGTGGTCCACAGGGCATGATGATCATTGAAGCGGCGATGGATGACATTGCCCGTCACGTCGGCGAAGACCCGCTCACCATTCGTAAGCGCAATTTCTATCGCGAGGGTCGAGACACAACGCATTACGGTCAGCAGGTGGATCAAAAGCAACTGCTGCATACGCTCGTCGATACGCTGGAAGCCAGTAGCGATTACTGGTCGCGACGCCAACAGGTACGTGACTTCAACGCGACAAGCCCCGTCATCAAAAAAGGTCTAGCGCTGACGCCGGTTAAATTCGGGATTTCATTCACCGCTCAGCACCTCAATCAGGCGGGTGCTCTGCTCCATGTTTATACCGACGGCAGCATCATGATCAACCATGGCGGTACGGAAATGGGTCAGGGGCTGCACACGAAAATTTGCCAGGTGGTTGCCCGTGAACTAGGACTGGATCTAGACAGCGTCCGCATCAGCGCAACGCGCACTGACAAAGTTCCCAACACGTCGCCCACCGCCGCCTCTAGCGGTGCCGATCTCAACGGCATGGCGGCCAGAGATGCCGCCGGTAAACTTCGTGAGCGGCTGTTCGATTTTGCCGCTGGACATTTCGAGGGGGGGCTAGATCGCGAGGGCATGCGACTGGAAAATGGCATGCTAGTCGCAGGCAGCGGAGAGAGCGAACGGCGCATCCCGTGGGGAGAGCTCATCCAAACGGCATATTTGAACCGCGTCTCGCTGTCGGAAAAAGGCTTCTATGCAACCCCTTTGATTCACTACAACCGAGCGACGGGGCAAGGTCGTCCCTTCTATTACTATGCCTTTGGAGCAGCGGTCGCCGAAGTGAGTGTCGACACTCTAAGCGGTGAATATCTCGTCGACCGAGTGGACATCCTCCACGATGTCGGCAATTCACTCAACCCAGCCATCGATATCGGCCAAATCGAAGGAGGCTTCATTCAGGGAATGGGCTGGTTGACCAGCGAAGAGCTCAAATGGAGCGATAAAGGTGTGCTGATGAGCGACGGACCGGCGACCTATAAAATCCCTACTTACGGTGACCTGCCCCGCGTCTTCAATGTCGAGCTCATGGAGGGGCACCCTAACTCCATGGCAAGCCTATACCGCTCCAAAGCCGTGGGCGAACCCCCTTTCATGCTGGGTATTTGCGTGTGGTCGGCGCTAAGAGACGCACTGTCGAGCCTGACGGACTATCGTACATCCCCTCACTTAGACACCCCCGCCACGCCGGAAAGAGTCATGCTTGCAGCCCATGCGATTAGGAAAAAAGCGTTATGACCACGCCCCCTGACACTTGGCATGCAGCGCTTCATCGTTTACAGCAAAGCGGTACGCCGCATGTCCTCGCGACCCAAGTGACGTGTGCAGGTTCGACCCCCCGCGAGCCGGGAGCTCGCATGGTGATTACCGATGATGCTCTTTTCGACACGCTGGGGGGTGGCACCTTCGAGTGGCAAACCATTAGCGCTGCCAGAGGTTTACTGCGACAAGGAGACGCTGGGTTTCATCTCGAGGCTTTTTCCCTAGGCGGTCGTAGCGGTCAGTGCTGCGGTGGCTTCGTCAACGTGCTACTCGAGGTATTCCCAGGCACTTCCCCACGCCTCGCGCTATTTGGCGCTGGTCATGTCGGCCATGAAATCGTCAAACTGAGCGCCCCTCTTCCTTGGCATATCGATTGGTACGATAGCCGCAGCGACAGTTTCCGCAACTGCGCAGACGAACAGCCGCGATTGAGCTGTCATCTATTGCAAAACGTGACTTCTTGCATCATGGCCCTCCCTGCCGCATGCCACGCTCTTGTGATGACTCACAGCCACGATGAAGATTACGCCCTGATTGCAGCGCTACTCAAACGCCCGGACATAACCACCATTGGGCTAATCGGTTCGGACAGTAAATGGGTAAGCTTTCAACGACGCTTATCGCGTGATGGCTTTCAACCCAACGAGATTCAGCGCGTACGCTGCCCTATTGGCGCGATCCACGGCAACAAACTTAGCAACAAAACGCCCTATGCGATTGCCATGACCGTCGTCACCGAGCTTTTATCACTAACTGACAAACCCATTGATCGACAAACACGCGGGCTTGAGCCCGCTGTTCTGCGCTCTCTATTTAACGATACGGCGACATCCTCGAGCTAATATGACTTCTACCGATACGTTGATTCGTGCAGAGCTGGTGAGCTTTGCTCGTGACCCAGGGGACGATGACCTGCCGACATCTGGCAGCCTCGAGCATTACAACGATGGTGTCCTGTGGCTTCGAGAGGGCCATATCCAGGCGGTTGGCCACTACGCCGATCTCGTCGATCAACTTCCGCTGCACAGCCAGATCCTCGACTATCGCGGCAAATTGATCCTGCCCGGTTTTATCGATACCCACGTTCACTATGTTCAGCTCGATATCATGGCGTCGTATGGCCGCCAGCTTTTGGACTGGCTGAATGACTATACCTTTCCTGAGGAGTGCCGCTTTGCCAACCATGCCCATGCACAAGCGCTGTCCAACGCCTTTCTAGACGAGATGCTAAGAGCTGGCACGACGACGGCTCAAGTATTCGGTTCTAGCCACCCAGGATCGGTCGATGCATTCTTTAGCACTTGCCAGAAGCGCCAGTTACGCATGCTCGTTGGAAAAGTCCTGATGGACCGCAATGCACCCGATGCATTAATGGACGGTGCGACGGGCATTGCCGATACGGAGCGTTTGATCGAGGATTGGCACGGCCAACAGCGGCTAGGTTACAGTGTAACGCCTCGCTTTGCGCCCACGTCGACGAAGGCTCAAATGGATGCGGCGGGTGCCCTGCTACGCAACGACCCATCGCTATGGCTGCAAACACACCTTGCCGAAAATAGCGGCGAACTCGACTGGGTGGCCGAACTTTTCCCAGGCAGTCGAGATTACCTAGCGGTGTACGAGGACGCTGGCCTCGTAGGCCCTCGCAGCACCTTTGCTCACGGTATTCATCTCGACAACGGCATGCGTCAACGTCTAGCCGAGCGAGGCGCCAACATTGCGTTCTGCCCAAGCTCTAATCTATTTCTGGGTAGCGGACTTTTCGATCGAGACGCTGCAAAAGAAACAGGTATGTCCTTTACCTACGCCAGCGACATTGGTGCCGGTACCGATCTTTCGGGTTTCGGAACGTTGAAAAGCGCTTACCAGGTGGGCCAACTGCGCGGCCAGCCACTGACGGCATGGCAAGGTTTTTACGGCTTGACCCACGGTAACGCCAAAGCGCTGTCACTGGATCATCACATTGGACAGCTTGCCCCCTCCTATGAGGCTGATTTCGTCGTCATCGATCCACATGCCACGTCGCTTCTTGAGCGCCGCATTCAGCACTGCACCACGCTGGGCGAGCGCCTCTTCGCCCTCATGATGCTGGCCGATGATCGCGCCATCTATGAAACCTGGGCAGGCGGCGTTTGCCAGCATCGCCGGGATTGATTGCGAAATCGACGCTCGCTAGACAAGCCGCTTCTCATCAGCGGCTTTTGTCACTTCCACGGCAGCGCAGACCGGTTATGGCCCAAACGGCAAAAAGCCCCGCACACGGTGTGTACGGGGCTTCTCGAGCGCGCAACAAAAAACCCAGCCGTTTGGCTGGGTTCTTTGCGATATAAGTGCCTGACGATGTTCGGGCCGGCCACCCGGCGGGCGGCGCTCCGCTACTCTTCAGGGGGAGACCCCTAAAAAGCAAAACCCCGACCAGATGGCCGGGGTTTCTAAATAAGTGCCTGACGATGACCTACTCTCGCATGGGGAGACCCCACACTACCATCGGCGCTAAGCGGTTTCACTTCTGAGTTCGGCATGGGATCAGG
>NZ_JAKRFG010000013.1:0-119725 GCF_022348135.1 Halomonas sp. McD50-4
GCGAGAAGGTCAGCTTTTCAGGTACCATTTTGGAAGCGGCTGTTGGTGCTTGATGGATTGGTTAGGTTCTTGAAATCATAGCACTTTCAGCCGCTTTCTTTTATACCCTGTGAGAAATCCGGGCTAGTGCGTTACGGGTCGATTCGTTACGGTAAGCTAAAAATAAGATTGCGTCGTTTTCTTTACACCTACACATTGCCACACTAGCAAGCCTGTTAAAGCTTACTTTGCGCAAAAACCTCCTATTAATATTACGCCTTAATAAAAGGTGAGCATGTTGTATACCCGCGTTAGTAAGATTGGCAGTTCGCATCCCACGTTTATTTCCCAAGCCCGCGTCCTTACTCGTTTTACGATGGCCAATGGGAATGGTGGTCATCGATAACAAAGACGTGCCCATGTGAGCCTGGGGAATGATGGTGGGAATGGCGATGAGGTTCCGGCCCCTCCCATCCCTCATGTTCGTGCTGATGATGTTCATCGTGGTAGTGCAGGTGGGTGTGACTTTGGGCAGCGTGCTCGTGCTCAAGAGCCATCGGGTCATGTGCGTGCCAGATAAGGGCCGCGAGCCCCGTTGCCGCCAGGGCCACCGTTCCCAGCAAAGCGAACGTACCCGTCAGTCCCAGGTTCACTCCCAGCCAGCCTGCCAACGGATAGGTGACTAGCCAACAGCTGTGTGACAACGAGAACTGGGCAGCAAACAGCGCTGGACGCTCCTCCGGCTGGCATGAACGTTTGAGCAGGCGCCCGGTGGGGGTCATGACCAACGAGGCCCCAGCGCCCAGCAGTAACCATAGCCCGACAAGCCCCGCAAACGATGGGCCCAGCCAGCCCAGGTAGAGGCTGAGTGCCATCATAACGCCACCCAGCAGCATGACTGGCCGCTCGGACACCCGTTCCAGCACCTTGGGCAGCAGTAAGGCTATTAGCATGGAGCCCCCGCCTGCGGCGGCAAAGGCCAGTGCGACTTCTTTCTCGCCCAAATTCAACACCGAGCGTACGAGTACCACCGTGTTGACGATCTGCATGGTCCCGGCGGCTGAAACAGCCAGGTTCAACGCCAGTAGCCCGCGCAACCGGGGCGTCTTCAGGTAAATCCGCATACCATGAGTAACGCGACGCCAGACGCCGGGGGCTTCCTCTAGGGGGTGAGACGCAGGCAGGATCACCGATATAACCAGGGCGGCAGAGATTTTCCAGAGTGGGGTGTCTGGGCCCAATTGGTTTCGGTTCTGGTTTGTAGGGCTCGTGAGTATTGTCTTTACCGTTCAGGTTGCGGCAATGATAAAACTGATTTTACAGCGAAGAAAAGGTGGTTTAGGGGGAGCATGAGCGATGAAAGGGAAAAGCCGGGGGCAGTAACGCTGCCCTCCAGGCGACGTCGATTCTGGCGTCGTTTACTGCTCGTGGTGGGAGTTGCTCATCTGGTTGGGTTTGTGTCGTCACTGGATGCGATGATGTCGAGCCGTACCTCTCAGGGAGCTGTGGCCTGGATCGTTTCACTAAACACATTGCCCTATGTGGCGGTGCCAGCCTACTGGGTGTTCGGCCGCACGAAATTCCAGGGCTATGTCTCTGCACGACGCGACGAGAACTCGGTGTTGGGGCAGGCGCTTGCTGAAAAACTGGCCGAGCTGCGGGCTCATGGGGTTTCGGATGAACACGCTGACAAGCATCTGGTGGGTGTCGAACAGCTGGCCAAGCTGCCGTTTCTAGGTGGCAACCGGGTGGAACTGCTGATCGACGGTGAGCAGACCTTCGAGAGCTTGTTTGCCGGTATTGATGCTGCTGAGCGCTATCTGCTTGTGCAGTTTTATATCGTTCGGGCTGATGCAGTGGGATTGGCGCTGCAGGCACGGCTGATTGAGAAGGCTAGGCAGGGCGTGGAGGTCTTCTTTCTATACGATGAAATTGGAAGTTATGCGTTGCCGAGCCACTATCTCCAGACGCTGGAAGAGGCGGGTGTTCGAGTACATCGCTTTCATTCTACGCGGGGGACAGGTAATCGCTTCCAGCTCAACTTTCGCAACCATCGCAAGATAATGGTGGCCGATGGGGAAAGAGCTTGGGTCGGTGGATTCAATGTTGGCGATGAATACTTGGAAGGCCACCCACGAATTGGCCCGTGGCGTGATACCCACCTAATGATTGAGGGGCCTGCGGCCTTGGCGCTGCAGCTGGTGTTTCTTGAAGATTGGCACTGGGCGACTGAGGAAATCCCCGAGCTTCCCTGGTCACCGCTAATTCCAAGCGGCCATGGTACACCGGTGCTCATTCTTCCGAGTGGGCCCGCAGACCGATTTGAGACGGCTAGTCTGATGATTCAACAGGCAATTCACGCCGCGCAAGAGCGTATCTGGATATCCAGTCCCTACTTTGTGCCAGATGAGGGGGTGCTGGCGATGCTTAAACTAGCCTCGTTAAGCGGAGTAGAGGTGAAAATCCTGATTCCCGAACGTCCAGATAACCTTCTAACCTACTTTGCGGCCTATGCCTTTCTCGATTCGCTTCTCGAGGCGGGGGTCGAGGTCTATCGCTACGAGGGGGGCTTCTTACATGGCAAAGCCTTTTTGGTTGACGAAATCGGTGCGGCAGTGGGTACCGTTAACCTCGACAACCGCTCCTTTCGACTCAACTTCGAGGTGACGGCGATGGTGATGGACGCCGACTTTGCCGCCGAGGTTGATGCGATGTTCAAGGCGGATTTCGCGCGGGCACGGCAGATGCAGCCAGAAGAGATCAGCGATAAGCCGCTTTGGCATCGGGTGGCGGCTCGAGCGGCCTATTTGTTTGCGCCGGTCTTATGAGTGTGCTTGATCACTCTATTGCCCGCTGGCCTGTGATTTTGCATTCAAGTCTTCGCTTTGGAGTTTCAGGCCATGATGAAAGCCCCTCGTGCAATACTCAATCCAGATAGTAAACTTCAGGCAACCTCTCGGTTTTAAGCTGAAATAAAATGAACAGTTGAAGAAAAGGTAATGCGATTCACCGAGTTGGCTCGGGCTGGTGTGGTAACTGTACGCCATTAAACTCGTTAGGGTCTGGTACAACCGTAACGAGATCTGTGCAACGGCTGTTGACTCTGTGACGAGCAGGCTATTGGACGCCTCCGATTCGTTGACTGCGCAGATTCCCTAGGAGAGGGTCTTAGTTAATGAAGAAGATATTGTTGCGCAGACCAAGACAACCTTACGGTGGTTGACAGTAGTATGTAGCTGGCTGAACAAGGCCATTGTATTCGCATGCGGATTCAAGGGCTTCAGGTGATGGCGCAATTTTTCCGGGAGTGCGCGTCTAAGAATGCGCTTTTCACACTCACGTCAAATTACCATTATTCTTATGTCAGGAAAGTAGGTGTTAGTGTGAAGCAATTTCATTGAAAAAGTCTGGGTTATTCCGAATCGTCGCCAGTACCTTAGCGGCTAGCCCCGTAGGATTATTACGTTTGCCTTCCCAGCTTTTGATCGTATCCACGCTGGTTCCCATTGCGCTGGCAAATTCCGCCTGAGAAACATTGAGCTTGGTACGAATGGCTTTTACATCGGCTACTTCATGGCGTGCTGTGCGGCTAGCCTCAGTGTTGCCCTGATTAATCTCAACGGCTTCCTGCAGCGATGTTTGGAGTTCGTCAAAAATGCTCATCCAGAAACTTCCTCCTTTAATTGGTGGGTCAGTGTTTTCAATGCGGCCTTTTCAGCAAGTGTTATGTTGTCCTTCATGTTCTTAGGGTAGGCCAATATCACAGATATATGGTCGCCGCCTGGTTGTCATCTGGCTGCTAACAGGATGAAAGACATGTGAGTAATGTAATCCCTGGAAAAGATAACGTATTGATAATTCTTGGTTTCCGCATTGCAGGCGCGATCCCAAAGTTTGTTTGGTTGCACTCATAATCCCTTGCTCACAGGTTAAAGTCCTACTGGGGTTTCCAGCTGTTGCAGCGTAACGGTGTGGCTCATTGATGATTCCATGTATGGCAGTAACCGTGGGCATGGCTGATACATCGCCCCAACAAAATAGTGAACCGAGTTTAGCGGTGTGGGGGCATGGGGGCAAAGCGCTGCTTAGCAGCCTTGCTCAATGATCGTAACGAGGCTTTCAGTGGCGACTGGTGCCAAACGCTCGTACACCTAGCCCATACTGCTTTGTATTCGCTTTGCAGAGATACGAAGCGCGTGTGAAAGCCTGCTCAAAGCTAGTCAGGTCACCTCGGTCGATCCAGTAGTACGGGTTATCAGGTATGTGTACCCATGGCTCTTGAGGGTTCCAAGTGATTCCCAGCGCGCTGTACCAAGCACGTGACACACGGCTGATAAGGTTCTCGTTTTGAGAGCCTGCCTTACCTGGCATGTGATACGCGTCACGATTCAGTAGGAAGAAGAAGTGATAGTGCGGCTTGCCGTTAAGGCCAATCTCCCGACACCACACGTAGCGCACCTTAGTGTCAGGCACCCAGCCAGCTTGGCGTTTACTCTCACGATCATGTTTGATAATCGCTTTAAAGGAAGCGATGAACCTTGCGATAAGGCCTTTGTGATCCTCCGGCCTCATCCGGTCACTTATCGTTGTAGGAATGACAGGATCGACTCTGAAGGCTAGCACGCGAGGGTAGTCAGCGAGAGCCTTGTGCATTGTATTGTAAAGGGCCTGAAGGTATTCATCGGCCATTGGGAGGTGTTTCACTTGGAGAGCAAGCCCGTTGAAGGTAGGAGCAGCGTTCAAGCACAAATTAGCGTTTGATGGGTGTCGTTGAAGCATTTTAATTACCTCGATAGTGAGATCGACCCATGCCTTCGGAGGCATGAGCATGTATGTCAGGCACGACGAAGCCTCCAGCGGAGGCTGGATTCATTGAGACGGATACGTGTGGATGGCTACCTTTACGCTCGCTACTCAGGTACGGGGCTTGATGCCCCTTCCATTACCCTTTGATTTAACTAATTGATTTAAATAATAATAATTAAACAAGGTTCTTGGGAATGGGTAGTGACCGATAGGTACTGATGGTTGCTGGTGGGAGTGAGTCGCCGTTAGCGAATAATCACTCTTCAATTAAATGAGGAAAGGTTGAGTTACTTCAGCACTACTTGATCTCTGCGCTCGATGCTTTCGCAGATCCAGGCTTCCACCTCGCGCTCGACCCAGGCAACAGCCCGAGTGCCCAGCTTGATGGGCTGAGGGAACTGCCCAAGGTTGATGTACTTGTAGACCGTCGATCTAGCCAGCCCGGTGCGATCCATGACGTCTTTGATGCGGATGAGTCGGTTGCTCATGACGAACTCCTGTTATTCGTTCATGAGATGAGGCTGGTGAGTATTTTTTAATTGGAGAGTGACTTTGGCTACTGGTGGTCATGCGTCGCTCGGCTCTTGAGCGTCAGACTCTGTGCCATCATCTGGCTCATCATTGATAGCTGAAAGGCAATCCTGATGATGTGTTTGCCAATAGGTTTTTAGATCCTCGCTGACAGGGCTGCGGGATATAGTGGTCGTTGGCTCTTTACCGGCATCTTCGGAACGCAGGCCATAGCTACGTAGTTGAAACGCGGGTAAGGTCGAGCCGTTAGGTGAATTGGGAAAAACAGGCACAAGCATGTAGGTCATTGCTTCGTCGTCTCCGTGTCCATTACGGATGATGTCACGCTGAAGCTGTTTGGCTAGGTGATGTGACAGGGCATAAAACAGTAGCGCCAAGGGGTGATAAGAGAATTGTTCTGTTATTGGTTCTACTGTGGGAGGCTTATCGTCCAAGGCCTTTGTATAGTTGTCTGCTTTTTCAGACGCCCATTCTGACTCCTGCTCAGGTTTCGTTTCGATCACATATTCAGGCGTTATGCCTAAACGACGAGCAGTCGCCACTATAACGTCATGTTGTGGCTGTTCAGGCCCGGAACAACCTTCTTTCAATTCATTCCAGGAGGAAGTTAGCAGACGACAAGTATCGATATGAACACTGGTAAGTAACCAGTTTGCATCCTCCACATCGTAGCGCTTAAGAAGTTCTTCAACGCCACCTTCTAGATAACGTGTGCTTGGCAGCATTGATAGCGCCAGGTCAAAAACCATTTTGATTTCGTTGTATCTCTCTTGGTATTTTTTAGCCTCGCGATAAGGATCATGCTCTCGTTTTGATTCATCCTTAGTATCGTCTGACACGGTACTATCAGAACCCTTGTTGGCATTGTACTCCTTCAACAATGCTTCGATTTGCAAGCTGCATACCCCTGCAGTCATCACTGCATCCACTATTCCACCGACTAACTCCGTTCTTTTTATTTCACCTTTTGTTGATTCCGTTACCTCGGGTTTGGTGCTTGAAGGCGGCGACACAATTGTAATGGGCGTTCTTGTGTGTTTTCCAAATGAGGGGTGGGCTAAATCAAGCAGATAAATAGAGGTTTTGCGTTTTTTAGCTTGGTGTGAGTATCGCCCTGGCTCATGGTGAGCAACGATACCTAAATCGACCAATTTCTTCAGTTGCCTATCTATGCGGGAGCGTGACATCCCAGTGAGGTGACGTATTGTTGATATTCCAAGGCTGGTTATTACACCTGGCGTATCAGCATGAGCTAGCAACACCATTAATAGCCACCGGTTAGGCAAGGTCAACCTTGAACGGCGGCGACGTCCATCTCTTACCAGATCCTTATTTTTATTTTCAGCAGATAGTAGGGTCGTTTTGGTAAGTGTGGCTATTTCTTCTACGTGGTGCGTAGAAGACAACGGATACTTCTGTAGTTCTTTCACAAACTTTGCTGATAAACGATAACGTGCCGCTGGCCGTCCTGGTCCTTTAATAGGTAGGCGCTCAATCTCAATAAACTGGTTTTGCCTTTCTCCGTGTTTTTTTATGAGACAACCCCAGGCTCGACGGCCTTGCGCATACGTCATGCCTAGGCTCATGAAGAGATCCTTCAAAGTGCCATCAAAGCTCTGGTCAGCGCCTATCACAGACGCCCACTGCATCAGTAGCCATCGTTCTTCGGGCGTTAGGCGAGCGTTCTTGTAGGTCAGAATGGATGTGTGCATAGCATGCAGCTTACGGCATTCTACAAAAAATAAAAATCCGATTTCACGGACTTTTATCGATTCATTTTTTTACGTTGTTCTATTACATTGTAATTAACCGTTGAAACCGTACATTGCATGTGTACAATGTATTTGACATGTGACAGCCGACTCAAAAAAATTAGATATATCTAATTCACTAGTGGAAATTGTTCATGACTCAACCTTTCGATTGGATCGTAACTCGTGATCCTGCTCAGCTGGAGTGGATAGCTAGTTACTTGGCGCGTAAGATTTTCAAAGGTTCTACGGCGTTCATTTCGGTAAAACCGCCTGCTGAGTACGGTTATGTTGAGATGGCTAAAAGCTTGAAGAAGCTTCCTGATGAAGCTGAATATCGAGAAGCCAGCAGGCAAATGAAAGGAGCCTGGAATACGTACCAATACCGTAAGAAGAATGGCAACCCAGTCTCTCTTCAAATCCCAGAGAAAAAAATAAAGCAACTAAAGCTTTTAGCGAAAAAGCGTAAACAGTCTCAAGCACAAACACTCAGCGATCTTATTAACGAGGCGCTGGGAAAAAAGAATTTTATAGCTAAAGAAACCAGCAATTTAAGCGATTCGTTTTTAGATATAGCACAACAATATATACATCAAAGTGACGTGGATAGTTTGATCGATGAATTGATGAACGAAATCAACCACCGCTGTAGCCTTGAAGTACTGAAGAACGGAGGAGATCCATCTAAAGACTTTAACCTACGCACCATTTATTTTAAATTAGTCAGAGAACGCGTTACAGAGCTAGCAACTACAATCTCTATCATGCAGTCTCCTGACGGCTCTATAAACCCTGAAACACTTGAAAAAGCCTTAGAAAAAGGTTGTAAATATGGCTTTTACTACTACTAAAAAACGCCAATCATTAAAACTTTAAGATGGCAACCTGAAATTCAGCAATATCGTCACACTTAACACTTACATCAACCTAAACATAAAGACTGCCTATTTCGTGAAATTCCACAGAGCAAACACAGTTCGGCTTATTACAACTTGATTAACGGAGGGCTCTTATTAACGTGATGAGCACGTACCAGACAAGGCAAAATTAACAAAAATCGCAGTTCAAGAAGTGTAAATAAAAGTTTTAATTCTATTTTAACGAATCATGGTCAAACTCAATATTTAGCTAGAGGTTTCAGAGAAAAAACCAAGCTCTTTAACCTCTATGGAGAATACAAAAGCCCTTACTAAGACCACCTTATCGCTCACTTTAAAAATGCAAACACACGCTCCTGGTGGTATCAAAAATAACACTAAAGTCCGCACGATGGCCTAGAACGTCATTGGCGATTCACAATTAATTCGATTTCCTATTTAGCGTTGGTTGAGGCTATTGGCTGGGTTAGTGATAATCCACTGCTGAGTCCCATGAAAACCATAGCAATCAAAGCAATAACATCAATACTGTGAAAAAGGTGAAGCCATTAAATTCCAAAAGTATTTTAGATTACCCTTGAACTATTGAAGTGCCCCTTCGTAGCTGCACAGGTTATAGTGCAGCCATCAGGAGGACGTTATAAACCAACCCAGCTTGATCAATACTGAGCTGGTCAGCCAAGTAAAACTAGCCTTGGAGCACTCTCCTACATACGGCTATCGCCGTCTGGAGTGTGAACCGCAAGCCTATACAGCACATCTTTCGACTGAAGGTTTGGCAGGTACGCAAGCGGCCTCAAGACTTTCGGTCTTGAGCCAGGAGCCTACCGTCAGCTTCCTCAAGGACGGATGAGCGTTGGGCAACCGACTTGTCACACTATGGTGTAGTAAGGATAGGTAGCCTAACGGTCATCATTGACTGCTGTACACGTGAGATCCTCGGCTGGCGGTTATCGGTCAACGGCAGTAGCAAGACGGCTGAGGCGGCGTTGGAAGAAGCGCTGATCTATCGTCTGGGAGCGCTGGGGCGTGTTCACTCATCTCTGGCACTGCGCTCTGACAACGGTCTGGTGTTCAGCAATCGGCACTACACGAGCACCGTCAGGGCCTATGGACTGAATCAGGAGTATACAACGCCCTACACACCAGAGCAGAACGGCCTAGTGGAAGGCTTCTTTCGCTCCTTGAAAGAGGAGTGTATTTGGGTACACCGATTTGAATCGCTGGGTCCAGTATTACAACGAAGAACGGCCACATCAGTCATTAGGCTATGTGGCACCCAGAGCACACCCAGCATTAGCAGCGTAGGGTGTGCAGGAACTTGGTAGCATTACAGAATTAACTAAATTTGCTACTTTTATCAAAGCACGCTTTCGTTCCTCATAATAATCATACCGATCATAGACGCCTTCAACACCTTTCAGCTTATGATTCAAACAGCGCTCAGCCACATGGCTAGGTACGCCGGTCTCAGCCAACAGACTGCGGCAAGTGCGCCTAAGGTCATGCACCGTAAACTCGGGTAAATCACCCATTCTATTTTCAGGTTGCTGCTTCTTGCCTGGTTCTTTACCAAATAGCTTAGCAATGGCGCGATTGAGTGTATCCCTGCCCATATGGGGCTGCTTACTGCTACGACGGCTAGGAAATACGTAAGGTGAACCACAAGCACGGATGTGAAGCTCCTCTAACCACTCGACTGCTTGTGGTGGCAAAGGAATCGCCATTCCCACACCCGATTTGCTGCGCTCTCCGGGTAAGTTCCATTTCGCATTGTTCAAGTCAAATTCTGACCACGTGGCTTCAGTGAGCTCTGTTTTACGCACTCCAAGCACAACAAGCAGTGCGCATGCGAGATAGTTGTCACGCGTAAAGCTAGTGCGATTTTCTCTGAAAACCTCAAAGGCAAACCTGAGCTCTTCAACACTAAGTGCTCTATCACGGCTTTTCTCGACCCCGCCCGCATCGTTGACGTTGAAAGCAGACGCAGGGTTATAGGTCAAAAACCCTAGCTTGATGCCATGGTTAAATAGCTGTTTTAAGTACATCAAGGCGTCATTTGCAACGGTTGGGCGACCGCTGTTAGTTACCCTTCTGATAATGGTACGCACATCCATAGGGGTAACGCTAGCCAGCGTTAGCGAACCGATGGCAGGAGCAATATCCTTTTCAAAGACGCGTTTAGGGATGTTGGGATGCTTGAGTCGCTTCTCGAGCTCCTGATACCAATCGTCAAACAGATCCTGCACCGTGCTAATGGTTATTTTTTCTTCACGTACGCGCTCTACAAGAGGGTCTGTACCGCTACGAATGGCTTTCTGAGTCTCAACCACTTGCTCACGAGCTTCGAGCAAGGAGAGTTCAGAGCATTTACCCAGTGTCATACCGCGACGCTTACCCGCGAAGGTGTAGCGGCACATCCAATAGGCCGCTCCTGACTTCGGAATCATCAAGTACAAACCGTTGCCATCACCGTAGCGCCCAGGCTTGGCTTCTCTGATCAATGATTGAATTTTCTTGGCAGTAAAACTCCCCATCGCTCTTCTCCCCCCCTCCGCCAACGTCTAAAACCATATATTTATTTATATTTCAAATACTTATATTAATATTGGGTAGCAAAACCTCAGAAATACGCCCATCTGGTGGATAGCATGGCATTTTACTACCCACTTTACTACCCACTTGGCGGTGGATTAAGCGGGATTTCGGTGGACGAGCATAGACACTAATTTTATTAAAAATATATAAAACAGTATTTTATAGAATTAAAAAAACGACCATAGGCATCACTCAATATTCTGGATCTGCTCCCGCATCTGCTCGATCAACACCTTCAGCTCCACCGCGCAGCGGGTGGTCTCTGCCACCACGGATTTCGATGAGAGCGTATTCGCTTCGCGGTTGAGCTCCTGCATCAGGAAGTCCAAGCGGCGGCCTTTGGGGCCTTTTTGGGCGAGCTGGTGGCGCACTTCGTCGATGTGCGCGGTGAGGCGGTCCAGCTCTTCGTCCACGTCGGCTTTTTGGGCCACCAGTACCAGCTCGGCTTCCAGACGCTGGGGGTCGAGTTCGGTTTTGGCGATGTCTAAACGCTCTAGCAGTTGGGCGCGTTGGCGCTCCAGAATCTGCGGCAGCAGGCTGCGTACGGTGGCCACTTGCTCGCTGACCGCCTCCAGGCGGGTGGTGATCATCTCGGCGAGCTTGTCGCCTTCGCGGGCGCGGGCGTCGATCAGCTCGTCCAGGGCTTGGTCAAACAGCGCGTTGGCGGCGGCTTTGATGGCGTCTTGGTCGAGGTGTTGGGTTTCCATCACGCCGGGCTGGTTGAGCAGTGCTAGCGTGGTGGGCGGCACGGCGCCGGGCACCTGCTGCTGAATGGCGACCAGGGCATCGGCTATCTCTTTTAGTCGCTGGGCGTTCACGGCCGGTGCTTGGGCGGTATCAGCGCTCTCAAAGCGTACGCTGCACTCCACCTTGCCACGCGCCAGGCGCGTGCGCAGCGCTTCGCGCAGCACCGGCTCTAGATCCCGCAGGCTTTCGTGTAGGCGAAAGTGCGGCTCTAGGTAGCGCTGGTTCACCGAGCGAATCTCGACCTGCAGGGTGCCAAACGGGGCGGCCTGCTCGGTGCGGGCGAAAGCGGTCATGCTATGTACGTGGCGGGAAGCGGCCATAAGTGAGCATCCTATCCATCAATGTGATTCCGGACAGTCTAACCGATAGGCCCATCCACGCACGCTCAGACGTGTACAATAGAGGGCTTTCCACTTTTAACATGATGTGAGGTGCTATGCGTCCTGATGTTGTTCGCCCCAGCGGTCGCGAGGCCGACCAGCTCCGTGAGATTCGCTTGACCCGTGACTACACCCGCCATGCGGAAGGCTCCGTGCTGGTGGAGTTTGGCGATACCAAGGTGCTGTGCAACGCGAGCGTGGAAGCGGGCGTGCCGCGCTGGCTGCGCGGTAAGAATCAGGGCTGGATTACCGCCGAGTACGGCATGCTACCCCGCGCCACCCACTCCCGCAGCGGCCGCGAAGCGACCCGCGGCAAACAGGGTGGCCGCACGCTGGAGATTCAACGGCTGATTGGCCGCAGCCTGCGCGCGGCGGTGAATTTGAAGAAACTGGGCGAATTCACCATTACCGTGGATTGCGATGTCATCCAAGCCGATGGTGGCACGCGTACAGCGGCGATTACCGGTGGCTGCGTGGCGCTGGTGGACGCGATTCGCTATCTGCAGCGGGAGAAGAAGATCAAAGGCGACCCCTTCAAGCAGCTGGTCAGCGCGATCTCGGTGGGTATTTACAAGGGCGTGCCGGTGCTGGACCTGGACTATCCCGAAGACAGCAAGGCCGACACCGACCTGAACGTGGTGATGACTGAAGACGCTGAGCTGATCGAAGTGCAAGGCACGGCGGAAGCGGGCGCGTTCAGCCGTAAAGAGCTGAATGCCATGCTGGACCTAGCCGAAAAAGCCGGTAATGAGCTGCGCGAGAAGCAGCGTGAAGCACTGGGCATTCGACCTTGAGCGAGCCAAACGCAACAGGCCAGCGGTAAGCTGGCCTGTTGGCGGTGCGACGCGGGAAGTAGCTAACGCTTAAAGCGCTAGATCGTACTCGACGATCAGCGGTGCGAACTCGGAGAAGGTCGCATCGTAATCGATCCACGCGTCGACCACGTGACGACGGAAGTTGGGGCCGACCAGCTGATAGTCGATCCGCCAGCCCTCTTGGCGATCACGGGGCACGTCTTGGTCAAGCTTTGGCCACCAGGTGTATTCGCCAGCGTCGCGATTGATTTCGCGGAAGGTGTCGATAAAGCCGGTGGGGCCAAGCACCTGGTCCATCCAGGCACGCTCTTCCGGGCGGAAGCCGGAGGTGAGCTGATTGTCCGACCAGTTGGCCAGGTCGACGGTCTTGTGGGCAATGTGCCAGGTACCGCAGATGATGTATTCGCGGCGCTTGCGCGACATCTTCGTCAGGTACTCCTGGTACTGCTCCATGAACGCCTGCTTGGCTTTCTGGTCACTTCCGTCGGGCATCAGGAAAGTGGCAATGCTGAAACGGTCATAGTCCGCCTGCAGAAAGCGCCCTTCGTGATCGCACTGAGGAAACCCCAGGCCGTACATGATGGCCTTGGGGATTTTGCGGCAATAGAGCGCCACACCGGCGAAACCATCCTCCTCGGCATCCAGGAAATAGCCTTCGTAGCCTTCCGGATAGAGAATATGGTCACCCAGTTCAAAACTTTTTGCCTTGATGTTCTGCACGCAGACCACGTCGGCATCCTGCTGAGCCAGCCAGTCCAGGAAGCCACGGTCGACGGCATCACGAATACCATTGACATTGATGCTGGCAATTTTCATAAATCGTCCCTTTTGCGTCGCTGCTGTATGATACCCGACGTTTAGACGTTTGGGTAAATAGACAAACCAATTCTTGCTATTTAGCCCCGTTTTATTGTTGCGTTTGACTTACATTCCTATCGACCACACCTACCGACAAGAGAACACCGCCGTGGCCACCACTCTACAACCCTACCAACGCGATTTCATTGCCTTCGCTATTGAGCAGGGCGTGCTCAAGTTTGGCGAGTTCACGCTGAAGTCGGGGCGAGTAAGCCCTTACTTTTTCAACGCGGGCCTGTTCCAGACGGGCCGAGCGCTGGCCAAGCTGGGGCGTTTCTATGCCCAGGCGATTGTCGATAGCGGCCTGCAGGCCGATGTGCTGTTCGGCCCTGCCTACAAGGGCATTCCCCTGGCGGCGGTCACCGCGGCGGCCCTGGCCGACCACCACGACCGCGACATGCCCTACGCCTTCAATCGCAAGGAAGCCAAGACCCATGGTGAAGGCGGTAACATCGTGGGGGCTGAGCTGGCGGGTGATATCTTGATCATCGATGATGTGATCACGGCGGGCACGGCCATCCGCGAAGTCATGACCCTGATCGAGCAGAGCGGCGCTCGGGCGGGCGGCGTGATCATTGCTCTGGACCGCCAGGAGCGTGGCCAGGGCGAGCAGAGCGCCATCCAGGAAGTGCAGTCCCAGTATGGCATGCCGGTGGTCAGCATCGTGTCGCTTGAGCAAGTGCTCACCTACCTGGAAGAGCAGTCAGGTAGCGACCTCAGCAGCTATGCCGAGGCCGTGCGTGCGTACCGCGACCACTACGGTATCGCCGGTTAGGTTGCGTCACCCATGGGCAGTGCGCCAGCGTAGTCTTGTTGGCGCCACGCTTCGTAACTGACCACCGCCACGGCGTTGGAGAGGTTCAGACTGCGGTTGTTGGGCTGCATGGGAATGCGCAGTTTTTGCTCTGCGGGCAGCATGGCGTGCACCTCGGGGGAGAGCCCGGCGGTTTCCGAGCCGAACAGCAGCACATCCCCCGGCTTGAAGGCGGCATCGCTGTGGGCGCGGGTGCCTTTGGTGGTAATCGCCCAGATGGTGCGCCCCTGCATGGCGGTGTAAAACGCCGTAAAATCCGCGTGTCGGGTCACGTTGGCGAGGTCGCGGTAGTCTAATCCCGCGCGGCGCAGCTTTTTCTCTTCGAGATCGAAGCCTAGCGGCTCGATCAAATGGAGTCGGCAGCCGTTGTTCGCCACCAGGCGCATAATGTTGCCCGTATTGGGAGCCATCCGCGGCTCGAATAGCGCTACTTCAAACATCACCACCTGCCTATGAGTTACCTGCTGTATTTGCCCGCTGCGCCTTCGTCAGCGCCGCTGATTGTAATGGAAATCGCTCCGAAACACTTGTAGAGGTCACCCTTCGCCATGACGCCCCAACCGCCAAAGAGCATTCTTAGCCGTATCAAAGGGCTCAACCCACGCCAGCAAGAGGCGGTGCGCTACATCGATGGCCCCTGCCTGGTGTTGGCGGGCGCGGGGTCGGGCAAAACCAGCGTGATCACCACCAAGATTGCCTACCTCGTGCAAGAGTGCGGCATGAGCGCCCGCCGGATCGCCGCGGTGACCTTTACCAACAAGGCCGCCCGAGAGATGAAAGAGCGGGTGGGCCAGATGCTGAAGGGCAAGGAGGGCCACGGGCTGACGGTTTCGACCTTCCACAACCTGGGGCTCAACATCATTCGCGGCGAGCTGAAGACCTTGGGCTACAAGCCGGGGTTTTCGCTGTTCGACCCGGAAGACGCCAAGGCGCTGCTGCGGGACTTGATGAACAAGGACGCTCAGGTGGATGCCGAGCAGATCAACGCCGTTCAGGCGAAGATTTCCCAGTGGAAGAACGACCTGGTGCTGCCCGGGGATGCGCTTTCGTTTGCTGCCGATGACGACGAGCATTTCGCGGCACGGGTGTACGAAGCCTACGTTCGCCACCTGAAAGCCTATAACGCGGTGGATTTCGACGACCTGATTCTGCTGCCCGTGGTGCTCTTGCAGCGTGACCCGGAAGCACTGGCCCGCTGGCGGCGCAAAATCCACTACATGCTGGTGGATGAGTACCAGGACACCAACGTTTCCCAGTACCTGCTGGTGAAGCTGCTGATGGCCGAACGCGCCACCTTTACCGTGGTCGGCGACGACGACCAGTCGATTTACGCCTGGCGGGGCGCTCGGCCGGAAAACCTGGTCACCCTGGGGGAGGATTTCCCGCGATTGAAGGTCATCAAGCTGGAGCAGAACTACCGCTCTACCGGCACGATACTGCGCGCCGCCAACACGCTGATTGCCAATAACCCCCACGTCTACGACAAAACCCTGTGGTCGGAGATGGGCGACGGCGCGCCGATTCGCGTGGTGGTGAACCGCCATGAGGAGGCCGAAGCCGAGCGAGTGGCCAGCGAGATGCTCACTCGGCGCATCAAGGAAAAAGCCGAGTGGCGCGATTTCGCGGTGCTTTACCGAGGCAACTTTCAGGCGCGGCTGCTGGAGCTGAAGCTGCAGCACTACCAGATTCCGTACAAGCTCTCCGGCGGCACGTCGTTTTTCTCGCGTAACGAGATCAAGGACGCCATGGCGTACCTGCGGCTTTTGATCAACCCCGCCGATGACAACGCCTTTTTGCGCATCGTCAACGTGCCCCGGCGTGAAATTGGCCCCGGTACGCTGGAAAAGCTTGCCAACTACGCCACCGAGCGCTCCATTTCGCTGTTTTCCGCCTGCCACGAGCTGGGCCTGGAACAAACGCTGCCCACCCGCGCCGTGGAGCGGCTGTCGCGCTTTACGCACTTCATCGATGGCGTGCGCAAGCGGATGGACCAGGGCGATGCCATTGCCGCGATACGCGACATGCTGCGGGATATGGATTACGAGGCGTGGCTGTACCAGAACGCCAGCGCCCCGACCATTGCCGAGCGCCGCATGGCCAACGTGTGGATCCTGATCGACCAGCTGGAAAAGTCGCTGAACCGCGACCCGGAAGAGAGTACCGCCAGCACCGAGACGGAAACCGACAGCGTCGAGGCCGCTATCTCGCGGCTGGTGTTGCGCGACATTCTGGAGCAGCAGGCCGAAGAGGACGATTCGGATCGCGTGCAGCTTCTCACCATGCACGCTTCCAAGGGGCTGGAGTTTCCCCACGTTTACCTGATGGGCTGGGAAGAGGATCTGCTGCCCCACCGTAACGCCATCGAGATGGGCACCGTGGAGGAGGAGCGCCGCCTGGCCTACGTGGGCATTACCCGCGCACGGCGCACGCTCACGCTGACGCTGGCCCGTCAGCGCAAGGCCTACGGCGAGCTGATGGACTGCCAGCCCAGCCGCTTTTTGGATGAGCTGCCCGCGGATGATTTGGAGTGGGAGGGCCGCGCCGATAAAGAGGACCCGGAGAAGAAGCAGGCGCGCGGCAAAGACGCCATTGCCGGGCTGCGTTCGCTGCTGGGATGAGCGTACGAAGCAAAGGGCGCACATAAAAATATCCACAGGGGGTTTGGTACACCCGCCTGTGGATATTTTATAGGACTGACGGCCTCACCCTACGGTTAGGGTGAGGTATCCACTTACTGTACTTGCGAGACCATGTAGTCGACGACGGCCATGATCTCTTCATCGGACGCGCTGCTGCCACCGCGCGGCGGCATCACGCCTTTACCGTTGAAGACGCTTTGGTAGAGTGCGTCGGTACCCTGCTCAATGCGCGGGCCCCAGGCTTCCGCATCACCGATGGCGGGGGCACCCGCCACACCAGCGGCGTGACACGCTGCGCAGCCAATGCTAGCGTAGAGGGCTTCACCGTCTAAGCCGCTATCACCACCGGCTGCCTCGGCATCACTGGCGGCAGTGGCTTCCTCAGCGGGCGCTTCAGTGGCTGCTTCGTTAGCCGCCATGTCGTCGCTCGCGCCTTCGTCGGCGGCTTCTGCTGTTGCTTCTTCACCGCCACCCAGTTCAGGTACTTCCATCACGGGAGAGACCAAGTGAGCAACAGCGGCTTCCATCTCTTCATCAGAGAGGTTGGGGTTACCGCCACGAGCAGGCATTGCGCCAATACCATTAATGGCGTGGTCTAGCAGGGTGTCAAAGCCTTGCTCGGTGCGCTCGGCCCAGGCCGCTTCGTCACCGCGCACCGGTGCTCCAGCGGCACCCGTTTCGTGGCACGCCATACAGACATTGTTGTAAATACCGGCACCGTCAATTTCACCACCACCGCCACTGCTGGCCGCGGCCGGAGCTGCCGCCGTGCCGCAATCTTGGCCTTGAAGGCAGAGTTGTCCTACCGGCGCTAGGCGCTCAGCGATTGCGTCACGCGCTGCATCTTGGGCATAAGCACCGGATGTGCCTGCCATGACGCCGAGGGCCGCCAGCCCGCTCATGATCAGCTTAGATTTCACTCTCACCACCTCTTGAGTTTTATGTAATAAACGCGTTGCGTTTCAAAACGAGTGCGTCCGTTTTTGCTTATGCTGACTACCTAGCGCTTGGAGACACCGCTCTTGCCGAAGTGCGGCCATGCCACTATCGATGAACGCTGCCACCGGGGCACCGAAACGCCAAGACATACGTATAGAGTTAGTATACCGAGAACATAAAGGGTAAGAAAATGCTACTAAGCGCGGCAATTCAACCCACGGTAATGGTACTCATTCGTTGCGACCGCTGAAGACGACTTCAATACCACCCTAACAGGCGCTCGCGCCCCCGTAGTTCGAAGCCTGTGTGGTCATATACACGCCGTGCGGGTGTGTTTTGCGCATCGACCGTTAAGCTCAGGCTCTGCGCCCCAGCCTGGGCGGCCAACGTTTGCGCATGGCCGATGATGGCTCTCCCCAACCCCTGGCCCCGCCATTCGGGCACCAGCCCCATCAGTTGCAGGCTCCAGTGCGAAGAAGAGGTGCCCAGTAACAATACCCCCACCTCTCGCTGCTGGTACGTCAATCCAAACCAATGCGATGGTTGAGACGCCCCCGCCTGAGCCTGGAACCCCGCCAGCAAAGTCGTCACGGGCAGTGCATCGCGCAGCGCTGGGCAATCCAACGACGCTTCCCCCACCCGCGCCAACAGCGCATGCTGTTCAGCCAGAGGAAACATCGTGAACGGACGTAACCCCAGCGATGGCTGGGGAGCAACGGAAGTTTGGCATGTCCATACCCGATGCTCCAGCGTGGCCATGGCCCGCATTCCGCCATGAACCAGCGTTCTTTCCCATGCGTCCCACGGCGCGGGTAGTACCACGTGGCACAACGCGATGGGCTCGCGCCTTATCCACTCTCGTAGGGCGTTTAACAAGGGCAGCGCGGCATCGACGTGCCTGGGCAACCATAGCTGCGCCGTTTGGCTCAACAGCGGCTGCACCCAAGCAGCCGCGAGAATATGCTCGCCCGCCATGGCCACCCATAGGCCTCGCCAATCGGCCGAGCTGGCCGTGGTCAGGGCGTGCTGCAAATCCGCCTGCTGGGTAGCGTCTTGAACGGCTGCCAAATGCAGCAGCGCCTCGCGCCGACGGTGGTCGGAGCAGGGTCGAACAACAAGGTGGCTGAGTGGCGAACGACGTGTCATGTTAGATAACCGGGTAATATGAAATAGCCCCTATGAGTCAAGGAGGGTCCCCCTACGTTATGCGCCTGTTATTAGTAGAAGACGACCCCAGCTTAGCATCGGGAATTCGCATCGCCCTAAAACCCGAACACTATACGGTGGATCATCTTACCGATGGAGAGAGTGCGCTCAACGCACTCCAAAGCGAACCCTTTGATGCCGTCATACTGGATCTCGGTTTACCCAACGTGGATGGTATAGAGGTATTACGGACGATTAGACGTCACGGCAATCACGTGCCCATTTTAGTACTCACTGCCCGTGATGCCGTGGATCATCGCATTGAAGGACTCGATTCAGGCGCCGATGACTATCTCACCAAGCCATTTGAGGTGGATGAACTCAAGGCACGTTTACGCGCCCTGCTACGTCGTAGCCAAGGCCACACGAATGACGTGTTGAGATTTCGCGGCATTAGCTTGGATCCTCAATCGTTGATCGTGACCTATCAACATCAGACGGTTCCCCTGTCACGTCGTGAACTCGCGTTGCTTCAAGAGTTTATGAGTCATCCAGGACGTGTTTTCACCCGCGATACGCTCACTCGATTGATTTATGGGTGGGAAGAGGAGGTAGAGAGCAACGCCATTGAAGTTCATATCCATCATTTAAGGCGCAAGCTATTTCCCGATGTGGTGCGAACGGTACGAGGGATTGGTTATGTCATGGATAAACCCGAGCAGGTAGCTCCATGACCTCCATCCGCCGTCGCACGTTAGGCCTCGTCCTACTCGTCTTTGGCATTAGCATGCTGATCATTGGCTATATCAGCTATCGCTATGCCGCTCGCGAAATTGAGGCGTTGCACGATAGGAGCTTGGCGCAAAATGCCGTGTTGCTAGAAGGACTACTTCAAGCCCCTTTGCCCGAATACGAACAGTCATTGCTGATTAGTAGCCTAGAAAAAGCCCTATCGGCCCCCCACCAACGTGTTACCTCTGCGACAGCTGACACCCTGCGTGAACTCGCCTTTCAATTGTGGGAAGAGGACCGTCTGCTTCTACGCTCTGCCAGCGGACCGAGCACGCCGCTGGTTCAGCAACCGGCTGGCTACTCGACGATCACGGTGGACGAGTACGAGTGGCGCGTGTACGTCCTGGATGTTCCTAACAGCCCCAAACGCGTGGTGGTCAGCGAGCGCGAGGACGTGCGCGGCGAGCTAATCAGCGCCGTGGCGCTTCGCACGCTGCTGCCCGACCTCATCGGGCTGCCCTTCCTGACGCTGCTGCTATGGTGGTCCATTGGCTGGGGATTGGCACCTTTGTCTCGCCTGGCAGAGCAGATTCGTAGTCGAGATCCGCACAATCTCAAACCATTACCGCTCTATCCGATGCCACAGGAGTTGGGCACCATCGCTGGCGCACTGAACAGGCTGTTAGAGCGGCTGCGTCAACTGCGAATACGCGAAAAACGGTTTATTGCCGACGCCGCCCACGAACTGCGCACCCCTTTGGCCGTGCTGGATCTTCACGCCCAGAATGCGCTAGCGGCCGATAACGCCGAAGATCGTGAAGCGTCGCTGCACTACTTGCGTAGCGGTGTCGCTCGCTCGACGCGTCTAGTGTCCCAGTTACTCACCCTGGCGCGCCTCGACCCCGAAGAGGAGCCGCTGCCAGAAATACGCTTCGCCAACGTGCTGCAGGAAACTCAGGAAACCCTGGCAAAGCTCTCGCCACTGGCCGCCGAACGCCAACAGCAGCTGCTGCTCAATGCCGATCAGCATGCCGACTGGCAGATGGAAGAGGAGCCTGGCGCCATCGAAACACTCATACAGAATTTGGTCGGCAATGCCATGCAACACTCCCCGGCTCAGAGCATCGTGACGGTGACGCTCGAAGCCGCTTCCCAGGGCATCACGATCATGGTCGATGACCAAGGTCCCGGCATCCCTGTCCAAGCACGCAGTCGGGTCATCGAACGCTTCCAGCGTGCAGGCCCGGGAGCAGGCGTGGGACTTGGGCTTTCCATCGTCGAGCGTGTGGTCAAACGCCACGAAGGCTTGTTGCGGTTGGAGGATGCCCCAAACGGCGGCCTAAGGGTGAGAGCGGTCGTGGCAAGAGATGCGCTGACGCAGCGCCAGACAAAAGAATGAGAAAAAATGTAACACGGGGGATGTCTTAAGATTGTGATAAGAATTCCGTGCAAATGTGAAGGTACAAAGCAGGCGCGTGGTGAATGACCTGCTTCTTCACAACCACGGAGGTACCCCTCGATGAACCAACTCATGCACTCACATAAGCCGCTCGTTCAGTTTGGTGCGACTCCGTTGCTCACGACGCCGACGCCCAAGCAGTTGACGCCCGATAGCCCGGCCATGTCGGTACTCACCGACTTTACTCATGTCATGCCGCAATCGATCGCAGGCGACACGCCCATCGATGACGCTCATCTGAAAATGCGCCATGGCGGTATTCGTTTACTATTCGTGATGGACAAACAGTCCCACTGCGTGGGCGTGCTCACCGCCAAAGAGGTCATCGGTACCCGGCGCATCAATCTGGCCATGCAGCAGCGTAACCTAGAGCGCTCCGAAGTGACCGCCGCCATGATCATGACACCCTGGGAGAAACTCAGCGCCATGCCGCTGGAGCAGCTCGCGTCGCTCACCATCGAAGACCTCGTCCTCTCCATGGAAAGCTTTACCGAGCAGCATCTGTTGATTACCGAGCGCAAGCCAAACCAGGAGCTCAGCGTAAGAGGCATCATTTCTGCCACTGATATCCAGTCGGCCATGGGCAGCCGTTTGAATACCCAACCACCCACGACGGTGGTTCCCATGGCGCGCAGCTTCGCCGATATCTGCCAAGTCATTACCGGCCACGACTTATAAGCCACCAAGGCGCGTGGTCTTAAGTGCCACGCCGCCTGTCGACATATAGGCTTCTAACGAAACGCCCCTTATCCAACGATAAGGGGCGTTTTTATTGGCCTGCCTAACCAAGCGGCTAGGCAGGATAGCTAACCGCCTTAGAAAAGACTGGCGTTGATCAGCAGGTGTGCCACGATACTGGCTACGTAACCTAACAAAATAGCGGGCACCCAGCGCAAATGCACCGCAAACGTGTAGATACCACGGGCTTGCCCCATCAGCGCTACCCCGGCAGCCGATCCCATGGAGAGCAGGCTGCCCCCCACACCGGCCGTCAGAGTGATCAGCAGCCAGTTGCCTTCCGACATATCCGGCGCCATGGAGAGCACGGCGAACATCACTGGAATGTTATCCACCACCGCTGAGATCAGCCCCAGCACGACGTTGGCCCACACCGGGTCCCAGCCGCCGTAAAGCGTTTCCGAAAGCAGGCTGAGATAGCCCATGAACCCCAGGCCACCCACACACATCACCACCCCGTAGAAGAACAGCAGCGTGTCCCACTCGGAACGGGCAATACGGCTGAAGATATCGAACGGCACCACGCTGCCTAGCTGCTCCAGCTTTTTCCAATCTCCGCGGCGGGAGTAACGCTCACGTTTGCGCTCCAGCGAACGGGGCAAACTGCGACGCAGGTAATAGCCAAAGAATTGCAGCAGGCCTAGACCAAACATCATGCCCATAGCGGGCGGCAGGTACAGAATCGAGTGGCACAGCACCGAGATCGCCACGGTGATCAAGAACAGTACGATGATGCGCCGGGCGCCCCGCTTCAACCACACGTTTTCGGTGAGCGCAGCGGGCTGACGATTGACGATGAAAAAGTTCATGATCACCGCAGGCACCATGAAATTCACGATGGCAGGTACCAACAGTGCAAAGAAGCCTTCGAAAGGCACCTGACCGGCTTGCCACACCATCAGTGTGGTGATATCGCCAAACGGGCTGAACGCTCCACCGGCGTTGGAGGCCACCACCACGTTGACACAGCAGAGGCTGATAAACTTGTTATCCCCCTCGGCGACCTTTAGCACCACCGCACACATCAGCATGGCAGTCGTCATGTTGTTGGCGATGGACGAAATACCGAACGCCAAACAGCCGGTAATCCAGAATAGGCTCCGGTAGCTAAACCCCTTGCGCACCAGCCACGCACGCAGTGCATCGAACACACGACGCTCTTCCATGGCGTTGATGTACGTCATCGCCACCAGGAGGAACAGCAGCAGCTCGGTATACTCGAGCAGCGTCTCTTTGAAGGCGCTCTCTGCCTCATGGGGCATACCCGCTTGTACGTAGACCCACGCGACCATGGCCCAGATCAGGCCAGCGGCCACCAGAACCGGTTTGGATTTACGCATGTGGATGATTTCTTCACTCATGACCAGGGCATAGGCCAGAATGAAAATGGTCACGGAGGCAATACCGGCAAGCGAGGTGGTGAGATCGAGGGGGCCAGCAGCAGCAAAAGCAAGAGAGGGAAAAGCGAAGAGGCAGAGTGCGGTCAACAACCAAGCAACGCGGCAAGCGGGATGCCGAGTTGCAAGGACGTTAGGTGGTTTCATAGCAGCGTGATCCTGGCAGGGTTAGAGAGTACCGCCACGATCATAAGCACACTAACTATGTGCTGCAACGCAGCGATGGCGCATAAGATGCGGCCATTTGCCGCATCTTGTAAAGCGCTTTATTCATTCGATTGCAATTAATTGTGACGCTTCGATCATTCAACGGTCACGCTCTTGGCAAGGTTACGCGGTTGATCCACATCGGTGCCTTTCAGGACCGCCACATGATAGCTCAGAAGTTGCAGTGGCAAGGTATAGAGTAGCGGTGCCAGCGCTTCGTGAACATTCGGTAGCTCCAAAACGTGAATATCGTCTTGGGAGTTAATCCCTACCTTTTGATCGGCAAATACGAATAGCTTTCCCCCACGGGCGCGTACTTCTTGGAGATTGGATTTTAGCTTTTCCAGCAGGTCATCGTTGGGGGCTACCGAGATGACCGGCATCTCGCTATCCACCAGCGCCAGCGGGCCGTGTTTGAGCTCGCCGGCCGGATAGGCTTCCGCGTGGATATAGGAAATCTCCTTGAGCTTCAGCGCGCCTTCTAAAGCAATGGGGTAGTGCGCCCCACGACCCAGGAAGAGCGCGTGATGCTTCTCTGCAAATGCCTGAGAAAGCACTTCGATCTGCCGATCGAGACCCAACACCTGCTGACAGAGCGCGGGCAGTGCCTGCAGGGCGCCAATGATCTCTGGCTGCGCTGGCTGGCCCTTTGCTTTACTGACCGATAGCGTCAGCAGCATCAGCGCAATCAACTGAGTGGTAAACGCTTTGGTCGAGGCGACGCCAATTTCTGGGCCCGCGCGGGTCATCAGAGACATGTCGGACTCCCGCACCAGGGAGCTTCCGGGCACGTTGCAGATCGCCAGCGAGCCGACATAGCTCAGCGTCTTGGCAAAGCGCAGCGCCGCCAGCGTATCGGCGGTTTCTCCAGATTGGGAGAGCGTGACGAACAGTGTCCCTTCCGGCACGACTGGGTGACGGTAGCGATACTCGGAGGCCACTTCGACCTGTACCGGCACCCCGGCGTAGCGCTCCAACCAGTAACGCGCCACCAAGCCTGCATGATAGCTGGTGCCGCAGGCAATGATATGCACCTGCCGGGCTTTCTGGAACAACGCCTGGGCCTCTGGCCCAAAACTTTCGACCAGTACGCTGCTGGCGCTCAGCCGACCTTCCAGAGCGGCTTCGATAACCTTGGGCTGCTCGAAAATTTCCTTGAGCATGTAGTGACGATACTCGCCCTTGCTGGCCGCGCCGTCGCCATGCTCGAAGGTATGCACCGGGCGCTCGGCCGTATCGCCTTGCCGATCGACGATGCGAAGGGCACCGCCCTCACGCAGCTCGACTACATCGCCCTCTTCCAGATAGATAAAGCGATCGGTCACCTGTAAAAGCGCCAGCGGGTCAGAGGCTAAAAAGGCTTCGTCGATCCCGACACCCACGACTAGCGGGCTTCCTTGGCGCGCGCCCACCACCACATTGGGTTCGGTCACGCTCATCACGCCCAGTGCGTAAGCACCGCCAAGACCATGCACGATCTCCTGCGTCGCCTCGAACAGCGTTTTGCCCGCAGCGAGTGTTTCCGCCAGCAGGTGGGCGATCACTTCGGTATCGGTTTCCGAAGTGAACGTGTAACCGCTGCCTTGCAGCGTCTCTTTAATCTGCTCGTAGTTTTCGATGATGCCGTTATGAACCACGGCAACGGTATCGCTGCTGTGATGCGGATGCGCATTGGCCTCGGAGGGTTTACCGTGCGTGGCCCAGCGAGTGTGCGCAATACCGCTACTGCCCGGTAACGCCGCAATATCCAATCGTTCGGCCAGTGCCGAGACCTTACCCAAGGCACGGTGCCGCGTTAAGGCACCGTCGTTCAGCACCGTCATGCCAGAGGAGTCATAACCGCGATACTCCAGACGTTTGAGTCCTTCCAGCAAAATTCCCTGCACATTGCGCTGTGCAACCGCTGCGACGATGCCACACATAACTCTTTCTCCTAGGGCGTTTGCACGCCGTATTATTCAACGTGTCGATGCACTTATTTAGTCGTTTTCACCGGGCGCGGCCAGTCGGGCTTCTCTAGCTGTCGGCTGCGGGTCACGGCCAGGGCGTGCTCGGCGACGTCTTTGGCAATCGTGGATCCCGCGCCGACGGTGGCCCCTTTGCCCACCGTGACGGGTGCCACCAGCGCGGTATTGGAACCGATGAAGGCATTATCGCCAATCTCGGTGCGGTGCTTGTTTACGCCGTCGTAATTGCAGGTGATGGTGCCCGCGCCCACGTTCACATCGCGCCCCAGACGAGCATCCCCCACATAACTCAAATGATTGATTTTGCTTCCTTCACCCACGTCAGCGTTTTTGGTTTCGACAAAATTACCGACCTTGGCTTTGACCGCCAAGCGGGTTCCGGGGCGCAGCCGCGCGTAGGGTCCCACCTGATTAAGGCCCGCCGCCACGGTCGTATCGACCACGCTGTGGCTGTGAATCTCGCTTTCCGCGCCGATGGTGCTGTTCTTGATGACGCAGTAGGGCCCAACCCGCACGCCTTCGCCAAGTTCGACGTTCCCTTCGAACACGCAGCCTACGTCGATGAAGACATCGTGGCCGCAGGTGAGCTTACCGCGCACGTCGATGCGTGCGGGGTCGGCCAAGGCAACGCCTTGAGCCATCAGCGTCTCCGCCGTTTGCTGCTGGTAGGCACGCTCTAGACGGGCCATTTGCACGCGATTATTGACCCCTTCCACCTCTGTGGCAGCGTGTGGCTGTGCGGTGGCGACCTTGATGCCCTCACTGGCCGCCATGGCGATCACGTCGGTCAGGTAGTACTCTCCCTGGGCATTCTCTGCCGAGAGTTGGGGCAGCCAACGCTTCAGTTGAGCGCTGGTCATGGCCATGATGCCGGTGTTGCACTCGTTAATCGCCAGCTGCTCCTCATTGGCATCTTTCTGCTCGACGATCGCCACGGCGTGGCCCTCGACATCGCGCACGATACGCCCATAGCCACTGGGGTCTTCCAGCGTGACGGTGAGCAGGCCCATGTGCTGCTCATCCACCTTAGCCAGCAGGTCGGCCAACGTATCGCGACGAATCAGCGGTACGTCGCCATACAGTACCAACACGATACCGCTGCCCAACTGAGGCTGCGCCTGAGCCACCGCATGTCCGGTGCCTTTTTGCTCTTCCTGCAGTGCAAACGAGACATCATACTCCGCCAACGCGTCGCGAAGTTGGTCAGCACCATGGCCAATCACCACGTGGGTACGACTCGGATTCAGGCCACTGGCCGTTGCCAGTACGTGCTCTACCATGGGCTTACCCGCTAGCGTGTGCAGTACTTTGGGCAACTGAGAGCGCATCCGTGTGCCTTTACCTGCGGCTAAGATGACGATATCGAGGTCGTGCATGTCATTCACCTGTTTGCATTTGGCGATTCGCTGAGGAGGCCGTCCAGGGCTCGATGCCCAGTTCATCGATCAGCGCATCACCGAAATAGTTGACGAAGGCGGGGCTCGCCAAGCTACGCCAACGCTCCCCCTCACGTACTAACATCAAAATATTGAGGTTGTTTTCGACGGCCAGCTGCATACCCTGCTCGCTCCCCACGACGGTGAGCGCCGTGGCCCAAGCATCGGCCCAGGCATTGGAGGGGTGGAACACCGATACCGACGCTAGCTGATGCTTGATGGGCTGACCGGTTCGCGGATCCAGAAGATGAGAGAAGCGCTCGCCATCGACTTCAAAGTAGTTGCGATAATCGCCCGACGTGGCCACTGACATCCCCTCCAGCGCCAACACGTGCTGCGCTTCCGGCACGCCGCTTTGCGGCACTTCAATGCCGACACGCCAAGGCGTTTGATCTTCGATGTCCCGGTAACCGCGGGCAATCAGCCCGCCACCGATATTGACCAGGTAATTATCGATGCCCTGCTGATCCAGATACGCCGCCACGCGGTCGGTGGCGTGGCCTTTGGCGACGCCGGAGAGATCGGCAAAGACATCACGCAGGCGACGTGCTTGCATGCGCTGGGTATCGACTTCCACCGCATCGAAACCAATGGTGGCCATACGCTCGCTGAGTTCGGCATCGCTGGGCACCTCTTCGGGACGTGCCTCGGGCCCAAAGCTCCATAGATTCACCACATCGCCAATGGTGATATCGAAGGCCCCTTCGCTTGCTTCCGACACCGAACGGCTAATCGCCAGCACTTCGATCAGCTCGTTGGAGAGCGGCTGCCACTCCCCAAGCGGCGCTTCGTTAAAAGCGACCAGCTCGGAGTCGTCGCGGTAGGTCGACATGGCGTGGTCCACGTCTTCCATCTCGGCTAGGATGCCCTCTTCCAATGCGTTCGCGTCGCCCTGGGTGAGTGGGTCGACCAGAGTCATTTGATAATACGTACCAAAAATACCGCCCTCGAAGCGCACCGGAGACTCCAGTGGCCGATCACTTTCCGAACAGCCTGCCAATAGCGTGCCGAGCAGTGCCACGACGCCCAGTCGCCTACACGCGGTTTGATAGCCCTTCATCCGATGTCCTTCATTGAACGCGCGGGTTAGAAATGAAAAAACCAGAGTAGCCAGGCACCAAACAGCACGCGGTATACCACGAACGGCTGCATCCCCAGCTTTTTGATTACGACGAGAAAGTAGTGAATACACACGAAGGCGCTGATACCCGATAAAAGCGCCCCTATTAGCATAGCGGGTACGTCGATCGAGTGAGGCGCTTTGAAGAGATTCACCGCTTCGAGGCCACCGGCGAGCACGATGACGGGAATCGAGAGCAAGAACGAGAAGCGCGCGGCGCCTTCTCGATTCATGCCAACCATCAGCGCCGCGGTCATCGTGATCCCCGAGCGCGACGTACCGGGGATCAGCGCTAATACCTGAGCGCCGCCGATGATCAGCACGTCTTTTAGCGTCAACTGATACTCGCTGCGGATACCACGCTTTTTCCAGTCGGCGTAGCCTAGCAGTAAGCCAAAGCCGATCAGGCTAAGGCCGATGATCAGCGTCGAGCGCATGTAGCCTGCGATCAGGTCATGGAGAAGAAAGCCGACGATGCACACCGGCAAGGTGGCCACGACCACCCAAAACGCCAGACGCGCATCCTCATTGACGCCTTTGCCTCTTACCGCCGTGAGGCTGCTAGCGATCATTTGCCAAATTTCCTGGCGAAAATAGAGGACGACGGCGCTCAAGCTACCCAAGTGGAGTGCCACATCGAACGCGAGACCTTGGTCTTCCCAGGTGGTGAGCACCGGCACCAAAATCAGATGAGCGGAGCTGGAAATCGGAAGAAATTCAGTGAGCCCCTGCACCACCGCCAATACTACCACTTGGAGCCAATCCATAGGTCGTCCTGTCTATGTTCTGTGTTGCGTTATGAAATGAGGTCGTCTCACCTGCAGCGGCGCTTAGGATACACATCCCAACTTTCATTGTCCGCACCGGTAACGCCTGAGAATGCACAAGAGGGTATAGAGCTTGCCCGGCGGTAAGCTACAATGGGCATCTAATGGAAGTGTGCGTCCCTGCAGGTACCTCATGACTCAGACCGTAGAAACGCCAGTGGTTCCCAACCACGAGCTAGATAGCCAAGAAGCCAAGCGCGTGACCTATATCGGCGCTTGGCTAGACGGTTTCCTGAGCGTCATTAAAGTCGCTGTGGGCTTTTTGGTCGGTTCGGCAGCCCTCATTGCCGATGGTATCCATTCGCTCTCCGACCTCGTGACCGATGGGTTCGTGCTGGCAGCCATTCACTATGGCCGCCAAGAGCCCGATAACGACCACCACTACGGCCATGGCCGGATCGAAACCCTGACCACGCTGCTGCTCGGTAGCGTGCTGATTTTCGTGGCCGGGGGTATTGCCTGGTCGAGCCTGGATCGCCTGTTCAGCGGCACGGAGGTCAATGCCCCTGGCCTGATCGCCATTGCCATTACCGTTTTGGCCCTGCTTAGCAAAGAGTGGATCTTCCGCTACACCATGCGAGTAGCAAAGCGGGTGAAATCCAAATTGCTGGAAGCCAACGCTTGGCACTCGCGCAGCGATGCCCTGTCGACCGCCGTGGTACTGGTGGCACTGGTAGGCGCTCAGTTTGGTCTGGGTTGGCTAGACGCCATCGCCGCGATCATCGTCGGGCTGCTGGTGGGTAAGGTGGGCTGGGATTTATTGTGGGAGTCCGCACGCGAGCTGGTGGATACCGCGCTGCCCGAAGATATTCAGCAGCAGATGCACGACGTCGCCTGCAGCGTGCCGGGGGTGGATAGTGTTCACGACCTGCGCACTCGCCAGTCTGCCGGGTGGGTGATGGTGGATCTGCACGTGGTGGTCGGGCCGAAGATCACCGTGTCGGAAGCCCATGAAATCGGCAACGAAGTGAGCCGTCGCCTGCGCCATGAATTCCCACTGCTGACCGACGTCATCTTCCACGTCGACCCAGAAGATGACGCTGGTGAAGGCGACCCGAGCCGCCTACCCGGCCTGCCGCTGCGTCCAGAAGTGGAAGCGGCGCTGAACGAGCGATGGTACCGCCACCCGGTGTGGCGCACGCTGAATGACCTACAGCTTCACTACTTGGACGATAAGGTCTCGGTGTCGCTGATCATTGGCGACGCCGTTCACCAGCCGCCTCAGTGTTTGGCGAGCCAGCTCAAGGCGCTCGCCAGCGACATCGAGTGGCTGGGTCATGTGGAGGTCATGTTCATCACCCGGGCGGCCAGCAGCGCCATGCGCTAGGCTACCCTAACCCAGATCAGACGCCGGCAAGTATGGCCGTTGCAATACTGAAGTAAATCAGTACGCCGGTGGCGTCGATCAGCGTGGTCACCAGCGGAGCCGAGGCCGTCGCGGGGTCTACTTTGAAGCGCTCCAAAACGAACGGCAAGCACATGTCGATCAAGCTGCCAAACAGCACGATGGTCACCATGCTGAGCGCCACGATGATGGCCACCGCTTCCCCGCCACGAAAAATCCCAATGGGGGCGACGGCAATGGCCATGGTCAAACCCAATGAACCGGCCACCAACAGCTCACGCCCAAGCATCTTGCTCCAATCCTTCACACCTACGTCGCCGGTGGCCATGCCGCGCACCATCAGCGTGGCGGCCTGCGCACCGGCATTACCGCCGCTACCGATCAGCAGCGGTAAGAAAAATACCAGCGCCACCTGAGCAGCAATGGTCTCCTCGAAATAAGCGATGCCCGCCCCCGAAAAAAGGTTGGCAAAGACCAGCAAGACCAGCCAAAACACGCGTTTGCGGTAAAGACTCCACAGCGGTACCCGGCTCACGCCATCCTCTAGCTGACCGATGGACATCCCTTTGTGGATATCTTCGGTGGCTTCCGACTCAGCGACGTCCATGGCATCGTCGTGGGTGACGATCCCTACCATACGCCCATCGGCATCGATCACCGGCAGCGCCAGCAAATCGTAGCGGGCCACGATACGCGCCACCTCCTCCTGCGCTTTGTCCACGGGCGTGTTGATGACGTCTTTAATCATGATGTCGTCGACCACTGCCCCAGGACGCGCGACCATGAGTTGACGCAGCGACATGGTGCCGATCAGATGGCCGTCGCTGTCCAACACATAGAGCTGGTAGACCGTTTCCGCATCGGGCGCGGTTTGGCGCACGCGCATCATTGCTTGTGACACCGTCATGCCACTGGCTATGGCAACATAGTCAGAGGTCATGATGGCGCCGGCAGTGCCCTCTTCATAGCTCGCCAAGCGCTTGAGATCCTCGCGCTCCTGGTGCGCCATACGACGCAACAGCGCTTCGCGACGGTCTTCCCCAAGCCGGTTGAACAAATCCGCCCGCTCATCGGAGCCCATCTCTTCGAGCAGCTTGAGCACCTGGGTATCGGACAGTTCACCTACGACCTCGAGCTGGCTCTCTTTGGGTAGATAGCCCAACACATTGGCGGCTCGTTCGGTGGAGAGAATGTCCAACACCGTCAAAGCGGCGCTTAACTCTTCATCTTCTTCGATAAGCTCTTCGAGCACTTCGCCGATGTCAGCCGAGCGGATTTCGGCGAGGCGTTCCGCCAATTGCGACTTACTGGGATCTTCCTTGACCAGCTCATCGAGCAGCTCGGTCTTCAACGCCTGTAAGGCTTCTTCGTTTAGCGCCATCGCTCGCTCCTGAGACGTTCAACTCTGGGATGACTCACCCGCATATTAACAGACAAAAAAAACGCCCCTTAAACCCTGAATCGGGTTTAAGGGGCGTTTGATTACGCAGAGCGTCTAACTAGCCTTTACCCGCCTTTTTACGCAGCTGCTGAATCGTTCGCAGCTGAGCAACGGCTTCGGCAAGTTCAGCGGCAGCACGGGTATAATCCAGCTCCGCTGACTTCTCGTTAAAGGCTTTCAGCGCCTGCTGACGCGCTTCCTCGGCAGCGGCCTCGTCGAGGTCGCTGGCACGCGCCGCAGCGTCTGCCAGGATCGTCACGACATCTGGCTGGACTTCCATGAAGCCGCCAGAGACAAAGAAGTTTTCTTCCTTGCCATCATCGTGGATCACGCGGATCGGGCCCGGCTGAAGCTCGGTCAGCAGCGGGGCGTGCCCCGGCAAAATGCCGAGGTCACCCATAATCCCGGAAGCAATCACCTGCTCAACCTTACCTGAGAAGATGGATGCTTCTGCGCTGACGATATTGCAAGTGAAGCTATTCGCCATAGCGAATCCCCCTAATGGACGGGATTACTTCTTCATCTGGTTGGCTTTTTCGACAGCTTCGTCGATGGAGCCGACCATGTAGAAGGCCTGTTCCGGCAGATCGTCGTAGTCACCCGCGAGGATGCCCTGGAAGCCACGAATGGTGTCTTTCAGCGACACGTACTTACCGGGCGAGCCCGTGAAGACCTCGGCCACGAAGAACGGCTGCGACAGGAAGCGCTGGATCTTACGCGCACGGGCAACGGCCAGCTTGTCTTCGTCAGACAGCTCGTCCATACCCAGAATCGCGATGATGTCCTTCAGTTCCTTGTAACGCTGCAGAACGTTCTGAACGCCACGTGCTACGTCGTAGTGCTCTTCACCGACAACCAGCGGATCCAGCTGACGCGAGGTGGAGTCCAGCGGGTCGATCGCGGGGTAGATACCCAGCTCAGCGATGGAACGCGCCAGTACCACGGTCGCATCCAGGTGCGAGAAGGTGGTGGCTGGCGATGGGTCGGTCAAGTCATCCGCCGGGACGTAAACGGCCTGTACGGAAGTGATAGAGCCCGTTTTGGTCGAGGTGATACGTTCCTGCAGAACGCCCATCTCTTCGGCCAGCGTCGGCTGGTAACCTACCGCAGACGGCATACGACCCAGCAGGGCGGATACTTCGGTACCGGCCAGGGTGTAACGGTAGATGTTGTCGACGAACAGCAGAACGTCGCGGCCTTCATCACGGAATTTCTCCGCAATGGTCAAACCGGTCAGCGCCACGCGAAGACGGTTACCGGGCGGCTCGTTCATCTGACCGTAGACCAGCGCTACCTTGTCGATAACGTTGGATTCGGTCATTTCGTGATAGAAGTCGTTACCCTCACGCGTACGTTCACCGACACCAGCGAATACAGAGTAGCCGCTGTGCTCGGTGGCGATGTTGCGGATAAGCTCCATCATGTTAACGGTTTTACCAACACCCGCACCGCCGAACAGACCGACCTTACCGCCTTTCGCGAAGGGGCAGACCAGATCGATGACCTTGATACCGGTCTCGAGCAGCTCGTTAGACGCTGCCTGATCGGCATAGCTCGGCGCTTTTCGGTGGATCGGCATACGCTCTTGCTCACCGATCTCACCTGCTTCGTCGATCGGCTCGCCGAGTACGTTCATGATGCGACCCAGCGTTTCCTTACCGACCGGTACGGAAATCGCGGCACCTGTGTTGGTTACGTCCAAGCCACGTTTCAAGCCCTCGGTGGAGCCCATGGCAATGGCGCGTACTACGCCGTCGCCCAGCTGCTGCTGGACTTCGAGGATGGTCTCAACGTTGGAGACCTTCAGCGCGTCGTAGACCTTGGGCACAGAGTCCCGCGGAAACTCTACGTCAATCACCGCGCCGATGATTTGTACGATACGTCCGCTCATCTTGGTTCCTCTCAAAAACCTGCAAATGAAACCTGTTTGCCGGGAGCCACCTTAGCGATGGCAGGCTCCCTTGGCGTTATACGGCTGAAGCGCCGCCGACGATCTCGGAAATTTCCTGGGTGATGGCGGCCTGACGGGCCTTGTTGTACACCATCTCCAGATCGTCGATCAGGTTGCCCGCGTTATCAGTGGCACTCTTCATAGCGATCATTCGGGCGGCCTGTTCGCACGCACCGTTTTCGACTACCGCCTGATACACCTGCGATTCGATGAATCGAACCAACAGGCTGTCTAGCAACGCCTTGGCATCCGGTTCATACAGGTAGTCCCAGCTTCCGGGACGGGCGTTTTCTTCGTCATGCTTAGCGTCAGCGCCCATGTCAGGCGACAGCGGAAGAAGCTGACGCACGACGGGCCGCTGGGTCATGGTGTTGACGAACTCGTTATACACCACGTACAGACGATCCAGGCGTCCTTCGTCATACGCTTCGAGCATGACCTTGACACTACCGATCAGACCCTCGACGGTCGGTGCTTCCCCTAGTCCGCTCTTGGCCGCAATCAAGTTGCCACCGTAGTTGCGGAAGAAAGCACCGGCTTTCGAACCGAGGGCACAGAAGTCCAGCTCAGCGCCTTGCTGTTTCCAGGCAACGGCGTCTTTCACCACTGCCTTGAACAGGTTGACGTTCAAGCCGCCACACAGGCCACGATCGGTGGAGACCACAATGTAACCAACACGCTTTACCTCGTTACGCTCGACCATATAGTCGTGCTTGTACTCGGGGTTCGCGTCGGCAATGTGGCCTACCACGTTACGAATCTGCTTGGCGTACGGCTGGCCAGCCTTCATCAGATCTTGCGCTTTACGCATTTTCGATGCAGCCACCATTTCCATGGCGCTGGTAATCTTCTGCGTATTTTTAATGCTCCCGATCTGGGTGCGTATCTCTTTTGCAGCTGCCATAGCGATCTACCTTTCGTTCGTGGCTCTCAGAAAGCATGCAAGCCCGCCCGTAGGCGGGCCGGACATTACCAGCTCTGAGTCGCCTTGAACTTCTCGAGACCTGACTTCAAGCCGTCCTGAATCTCACCGTTGTAGTCGCCGGTCTGGTTGATCTTATCGAGCAGCTCGCTGTGCTCGGACTTCATGTAGTCGTGCAGGGCACGTTCGAAGTCCAGCACCTTGTCGACGCTCACATCGTCCAGGTGACCTTCGTTAGCGGCGTACAGAGACAGCGCCATTTCCGCCACTGACATCGGCGAGTACTGCTTCTGCTTCATCAGTTCGGTCACGCGTTGGCCGTGCTCGAGCTGCTTACGCGTGGCCTCGTCAAGGTCAGAGGCAAACTGCGAGAACGCCGCCAGTTCACGATACTGAGCCAGGGCCAGACGCACACCGCCACCCAGCTTCTTGATGATCTTGGTCTGCGCAGCACCACCGACACGAGAAACCGAGAGACCTGCGTTGATCGCCGGACGAATACCGGAGTTGAACAGGTTGGTTTCCAGGAAGATCTGACCATCGGTGATAGAGATAACGTTGGTCGGAACGAACGCCGATACGTCACCACCCTGTGTTTCGATGATCGGCAGTGCGGTCAAGGAACCGGTTTTGCCCTTCACTTCGCCGTTGGTGAACTTCTCGACGTAGTCGGCGTTGACGCGAGCGGCACGCTCCAACAGACGCGAGTGGAGATAGAACACGTCACCCGGGTAAGCTTCACGGCCCGGCGGACGACGCAGCAGCAGCGATACCTGGCGGTAGGCAACGGCCTGCTTGGAAAGATCGTCATACACGATCAGTGCGTCTTCACCGCGGTCACGGAAGTACTCGCCCATGGTGCAGCCAGAGTAAGCGGCCAAGAACTGCATCGGTGCCGGGTCGGCAGCGCCCGCGGCCACGACGATGGTGTGATCCATCGCGCCGTGCTCTTCTAACTTGCGCACCACGTTGGCAATGGTCGACTGCTTCTGACCGATGGCGACGTAGACACAGGTCACGCCTTTGCCTTTCTGGTTGATGATCGCATCGATGGCAATGGCGGATTTACCGATCTGACGGTCACCGATGATCAACTCACGCTGACCACGACCGATCGGTACCATGGCGTCGATGGATTTCAGACCGGTTTGGATCGGCTCGTCAACGGACTGACGGGTAATAACGCCAGGCGCCACTTTTTCGACCGCGTCAGTCTGTTTGGCGTTGATGTCGCCTTTGCCGTCGATGGGGTTACCCAGCGCATCGACCACACGACCCACCAGCTCGGGGCCTACCGGCACTTCCAGAATGCGACCGGTACACTGGGCGGTCATGCCTTCTTCGAGCTGCAGGTAGTCACCCAGGACAACGGCACCCACGGAGTCACGCTCCAGGTTGAGTACCATGCCGAAGATGCTGTTGGGGAATTCGATCATTTCACCGAACATCGCGTCTTCGAGGCCGTGAATTTTCACGATACCGTCGGAAACGCTGACGATGGTGCCCTGATTACGGGCTTCGGATGCGACGTCAAGCTTCTCGATTCGCTGCTTGATGATGTCGCTGATCTCGGAAGGATTCAGTTGCTGCATGCCATGTCCCTCAGACTCAAGCGGTCAGCGCTTCGGAAAGTCGGTTCAATCGACCACGCACCGAACCGTCAATGACGGTATCGCCGGCACGCAGGATGACACCGCCAATCAGCGCCTTGTCCACCTGAGTAGTAATGGAGATTTCGCGATTCAGACGTTTCTTGAGCGCGTTTGCTAGCTTGGTCTGCTGTTGGCTGTCCAGCTCGTAGGCGGACGTGACCAATACCTCGACTCGCTGCTCATGATCGGCACGCAGGTGCTCGAACTGTTCAGCGATGAAAGGCAGAGCCAACAGACGACCTTGGTCGGCCAGGGTATCCAGAAAGCGCGACACGTCGGTGCTCTGCTCCGGCAACATATCAGCGAGCAGAGCGACCTTTTTGTCGTTCTCGAGCTTTGGACTGCCCAGCAGGCGACGTACATCGCTGTTGGCAACCGCTGCGCTTAAAAAACCCAGCGCTTTGGACCAGCTATCAAGCGCCTCATGATCACGCGCGTATTCAAACGCCGCCTTAGCGTAAGGACGAGCGACGGTCAATAATTCCGCCATGGGTCACCTCCTTACAGTTCAGCAGCAAGCTCATCAAGTAACTTGCGATGTGCTTTCTCGTCGACCGAAGCTTCAAGGACACGCTCGGCACCTAGGATGGCGAGGTGAGAAACCTGGGCACGAAGCTCGTCTTTTGCACGATTCACTTCTTGCTCGATTTCGGAACGAGCGCTTGCCATCAGGCGTTCGCCTTCAGCGCGAGCCTGTTCGCGTGCTTCTTCGATCATTTGAGCAGAGCGCTTGTTGGCTTGCTCGAGAATTTGAGAAGCCTGCTCCTTGCTTTCACGCAGCGTTTGCTCAGCACGCTCTTGAGCAAGCTCAAGGTCGCGCGTCGCACGGCTGGCTGCGTCCAAGCCATCAGCAATTTTCTTCTGACGCTCGTGAAGCGCGTTGCTGATCGGAGGCCACACATACTTTATGCAAAACCAGACAAAGATCGCGAAGGCGATCGTCTGCCCGATAAGCGTCATGTTGATATTCACAGGGATGTACCTCTGACAAGTTCGTGGCGACCGGAGTGAAACAAAACCGAGCGGATGACCGCTCGGTCAAGCTGCATTAACCGGCGACTACGAAGATCAGGTACATCGCGATACCAACACCGATCATCGGAACGGCGTCCAGCAGACCAGCCATGATGAAGGTTTTGGTTTGCAGCTGGTCACCGAGTTCCGGCTGACGCGCAGTCGACTCGAGCAGTTTGCCGCCCAGAAGAGCGAAGCCAATGCCGGTAGCCAGTGCGCCCAGACCGATGATGATAGCAGCTGAGAGATAAACCATTTCCATGATGTTGCTCCTGAGTTTAAGTTTTGGTTAAGGGTTGAGGGTTAATGAAAACGTCGTTGCTTGGTTTAGTGGTGTTCGTGCGCCGCGCTGAGGTAAACCACCGACAGCGTGGTGAAAATAAAGGCCTGCAGCGTTACCACGAGGATGTGGAAGATGGCCCATGGCACGTCCAACAGCCAGATTGCCCAGAACGGTAGTAGCGCAATCAGGATAAAGATAACTTCACCGGCGAACATGTTACCGAACAGACGCAGGCCGAGACCCAGCGGCTTCACCAGCAGGCCGATCACTTCAAGTACCAGGTTGAAGGGGATTAGCGCCCAGTGATTGAACGGCGTTAGTGACAATTCTTTGGCGAAACCACCGGCACCTTTGACTTTGATGCTGTAGTAGATGATCAAACAGAACACGCCTAGCGCCATACCCAGCGTGGCATTGGGGTCCGTGGTCGGTACGATTTTCATGTACTCGACGCCCAGTCGCTTGAAGAGCTCGGGGCCATAGTCGACCGGGATGATCTTCAGCGTGTTCATGAGCAGAATCCACACGAACAGCGTGAGCGCTAGAGGCGCAATGATGGGGTTGCGGCCATGGAACGTGGCCCGCGTGAGGTTTTCGATGAACTCGACAACCATCTCAACGGCATTTTGCAGGCCGCTGGGAACGCCGGTGGTCGCCGCTTTACCGGCTTTACGGAAAATCCAGATGAACAGAAGGCCCATGGCGATGGACCAGCCCATGGTGTCCAAGTGAATGGCCCAAAAGCCCATTTCACGGGCTTCTTCGGCGGAGTGCGCCAGCGACCAGCCATTTTCTGGGTGTTTACCAAAGGTCAGGTTCTGCAAGTGGTGCTGGATATAGTAAGTCGATGAGACTTCGTTTCCTGCGGCCATAGACATGTCACCTCAATCAGTTGTGCGATTTCCCAGGCATTAGCCAAGGCGCAAGCCAATGCGTCAGAACAACCGCAACATAAGCACTAAAAAAGAAAGCGGGGTTTGAGGGGGGCACTACCACGAACACCAGCGCAAACAGCGCCACCGTCAAACCAAACTTGCCTGCCTCGGCACGAAACAGGTCCATTGCGCCCGATATTCGGCGCGTATTGCGAAAAATTCCTAACCGCTGTATGAAGAAAGCATGCGGTAGCAGTGCTACCAACGCTCCCGTTATGACCGACACGACCCCTGGCATCTGAGCAAAGGGGTAAACAAGCATTGCGCCGACTAGCATGACAACGAGCTGGGCGCAGATAAGTCGGACTACATAGGCTCGCCTGCGCTGGGTTTCAATTCGCTGCATATGCGTTCAACATCGTGCCTGTTAGCCAACGATTCCCCAGCGCGTTAAGCGGGTTGCTCACAGTGTCTTCTGGCATACCTATAAGCAACCTGCACAAATCTTGCGCGATTATAGGGAAGCGCTATCACACCTTCAACCGAAGTTGCACGGATTTCGCGCGTTTCAGCGCCGACTTGCGACCAAAGGGTGAAAAACTGGCCGCATCTTCCATTAGCCTGCTATTTAATATGCGACAGGATTCCGTCCAACTCTTCGAGGCTAGTGTAGCGAATGGTGACCTTCCCCTTGCCCTGTTGGCCATGGTCGATCGACACCGGGGCACCCAGCAGTTCGCCTAAATGCGTCTCGAGCCGAGCAACGTCCGGTGTTTTAGAGACCTGCTTGGGAGATGAGGTAGACGCCTGTTGAGTCTGAACTTTTTTTACCAATGCCTCGGTGTCGCGCACCGTAAGATCTTTATTGACCACTTCGTGGGCCACCTGACGCTGCTGGGCACTGGACAGCGATAGCAGCGCTCGGGCGTGGCCCATATCGAGATCTCCCCGCTCCAGCAGTGTCTGCACTTCCGGGTCGAGGGCGAGCAGGCGCAGAAGATTGGCCACTTGGGTCCGGGATTTTCCTACTGCATCGGCGATCTGCTGCTGCGTTAGCTCGAATTCGTCGCCCAGGCGCTTCAAGGCCAATGACTCTTCGATCGCGTTGAGATTTTCCCGCTGAATGTTTTCGATCAGCGCCAGCGCCAGCGCTACCTCATCGCTAACGTGGCGAATGACGGCGGGAATGACGTCTAGCTCGGCCAACTGCGCCGCTCGCCAGCGCCGCTCACCGGCAATGATTTCGTAACGCTCTTGGCCAATGGGACGAACGACAATGGGTTGCATGACCCCTTGGGCGCGAATGGAGTCGGCAAGCTCTTCCAGCGCTTCGGGCTGAATGTCGCGGCGAGGTTGATACTTGCCACGTGTCAATTGACCCAGCGGCAGGCGCTCCAAACGTTCGGGGGCGTCATCCGACATGCCCTCGGGTAGGGACGCCTCAGCGTTGTCCAGCGTTGTCTCGCCGGTGAGATCCAAACTGTCACGACGACGGGCGCCCGCACCAATCAGGGCATCCAGGCCACGTCCTAGCGCGCGTTTACGCGTCATTCGCTTTCCCTCGTACTTTTTATGTTACGTACTGTTAACGCTACGGTAGCCACCGTTACAACGATAGGCGCCGAATCATCTCTTTGGCCAGCACGCGATAGGCTTGGCTACCCCGCGAGAAACGCGCATATTGGGTCACAGGAACACCATGGCTCGGCGCTTCAGCGACTTTGACGTTGCGCGGAATGGTCGTTTTGAGCAGCGCATCACCGAAAAAGTCGCGCAGTTGCTTATCCACTTCCCGAGTGAGGCTGGTGCGCTTGTCGTACATGGTGCGCAAAATGCCCGACACGGCAAGCTCGGGGTTCACACTTTGCTTGATCTGCTCCACGGTATCCAGCAATGCCGAGAGGCCTTCCAGCGCATAAAACTCGCACTGCAGCGGGATCAGCACGCCGTGGGCTGCCGTCAGAGCATTCACGGTCAGCATGTTCAGCGACGGGGGGCAGTCGATCAGCACCACGTCATAGTCGTTTGCAACGCTGGCGAGCGCTAGTGACAAGCGACTTTGGCGTTGGTCGCTATCCAGTAGTTCCACTTCTGCTGCGGTCAGGTCGCCGTTACCAGGGAGCACATCGTAGCGCACCGTCTGCCCGCGCACGATGACGTCACCGGCGGAGGCCTCGCCAAGCAGCACGTCGAGCACGCTTTTTTCAAGATCGTATTTATCGATCCCGCTGCCCATGCTGGCGTGTCCCTGGGGATCGAGATCCACCAACAGTACGCGGCGATCCAGAGCCGCCAGGCTCGCGGCCAGGTTAACGGCTGAAGTGGTCTTGCCCACGCCGCCTTTTTGGTTGGTCAGGGCAATGATCTGGCTCACTACGCAACTCCTTTTGGGGTCAGGATCAACAGCTGCCGCTCGGCGGTTTCGAAGGGTACATTCAACAAGTGGCGTTCACTCAGTGCAATGCCGTCGGGCAATTCACGCAGCTCATCATCGGCACCGGGACCTTTCATCGCTAGCCACTGACCGTCGGCGGCAGGCAGTGAATGGGTCAACGTCACGAAGTCGACCAGACTGGCAAACGCCCGCGAAATCACTTGATCGAACGATTGCCCGGTAAACTGCTCGACGCGGGCTTGGGTCGGGGTCACGTTCGTCAGTGACAGCTCCATCACTGCTTGACGCTGGAAACGTACTTTTTTGCCATTGCTATCCAACAGCGTTACCCGAAGCTCCGGGTTCATGATGGCCAGTACCAAGCCCGGCAGGCCTGGCCCCGCCCCTACGTCGAGAAGCTCAGGACCATGAACGTAGGGCGCCACGGCGGCGCTATCCAGCACATGACGGGAGACCATCTCCTCGACATCGCGCACTGCAGTGAGGTTATAAGCCCGATTCCACTTGTGCAACAGCGCTAGTAATCCGAGCAGTTGCTCTCGTTGCGTCGTCGTCACGGATACGCCCAGGTCGGCCAGCCCCTGGTCCAACTTAGGCGCAACGCCGCTGGGCAGCAGATCGATCAATGGCTGCAGTGCGCTCATCCGTTGGCGACCTCGGTATGACTGACCAAACGGCGCTTTTTCAGGTGAATCAACAGAATCGATACCGCCGCTGGCGTCACACCGGAAATACGTGCGGCTTGCGCGAGGGTTTCCGGGCGCGCAGCGCTGAGCTTTTGGCGGATCTCATGGGAGAGCCCTTCCACCGTCTGATAATCCAGTTCGGCGGGTAACGGGGTCGCTTCGTGGCGCTTCAGCTTATCGATTTCATCCTGCTGACGGTCGATATAGCCCTGATACTTGGCCTGAATCTGCACCTGCTCGGCGACCGCGTCGTCGTCGATATCGCCGCTCTCCATGCCAGGTAGCTCGGCGATATCGGCATAGGTTAGCTCGGGCCGCTTCAGTAGATCACTCAGATTGTACTCACGCGGCAGCGGTTTACCGGTCTTTTCGGCAATTTTCGCAGCGGCCGGGCTGTTGGGCTGTACCCAAGCAGTGGCCAGACGCGCCGTTTCACGCTCGATGGCGTCACGCTTTTGACTAAAGGCTGCCCAACGAGCATCGTCGACCAAACCCAAACTGCGGCCTTTCTCGGTCAAGCGCAGATCGGCATTGTCTTCACGCAGCAGCAAACGGTACTCCGCACGGGACGTGAACATACGGTAGGGCTCTTTGGTGCCTATGGTGATCAAGTCGTCTACCAGTACGCCCAAGTAAGCTTCATCACGGCGCGGGTACCACGCCTCGAGCTGTTTGGCGCGGCGAGCGGCGTTCAAGCCCGCCAAAAGACCTTGCGCACCGGCTTCTTCGTAACCGGTGGTGCCGTTGATCTGTCCGGCAAAAAACAGGTTGTTGATAAATTTCGTTTCCAGAGAGTGTTTCAAATCCCGTGGATCGAAGAAATCGTACTCGATGGCGTAACCAGGACGCGTGATGTGCGCGTTTTCGAGCCCTTTGATCGAGCGCACCACCTGCAACTGCACGTCGAAAGGCAGCGAGGTCGAGATGCCGTTGGGATAGAGCTCGTGGGTATCCAGACCTTCCGGTTCGATGAACACCTGATGGCTCGATTTGTCGGCAAAGCGGTGCACTTTGTCTTCGATCGACGGACAGTAGCGAGGCCCGATGCCCTCGATCACGCCGGAGTACATCGGCGAGCGATCCAGGTTACCCAAGATGATCTCGTGGGTGCGCTCGTTGGTGTGTGCGATATGGCAGCTCATCTGCCGGGGATGCATGTCGCGGGAGCCAAGGTAGGACATCACCGGCGTTGGCGTATCGCCTGGCTGCTCTTCCAATTGGGAAAAATCGACGGTCTTGGCGTCGATACGCGGCGGCGTACCGGTTTTGAGCCGGTCAACGTGAAATGGCAGTGCCCGCAGTCGTTCAGCCAGTGCGTTGGAAGGCGGATCACCGGCGCGGCCGCCGCGGCTTTGATCGAGTCCAATGTGAATAACCCCACCCAGGAAGGTACCGGTCGAGAGCACGACGGATTCCGCGTGGAAGCGAATGCCCGTCTCGGTCACGACGCCACGCACGGTGTCGTTATCCACAATGAGATCGCCAGCCGCCTGCTGAAAAATCGTCAGGTTGGGTTGGTTTTCCAACATGCCGCGAATGGCGGCTTTGTAGCGGACGCGATCAGCCTGGGCACGAGTTGCGCGTACCGCGGGCCCTTTACGTGCATTGAGCACGCGAAACTGGATGCCGCCTAAATCCGTGGCTAGCCCCATTGCACCGCCGAGCGCATCAATTTCTTTGACCAAATGACTTTTGCCAATGCCACCGATGGCCGGGTTGCACGACATTTGGCCGAGCGTCTCGATGTTGTGGGTCAGCAATAGGGTTTGACAGCCCATACGAGCAGAGGCCAGTGCGGCTTCGGTTCCCGCATGGCCACCGCCGATGACAATCACGTCAAAGCGGTCGGGGTAATTCAAGAGACACCTCGTCTTGCGCCTATTGGCACGATGATGTGGTCAGCGATTCGCCGCTGATGAAATTAGCCCGCCAGTATAAACCTCCTGTGGGTAACCGTCAGGTTTTTCCACACCCCGTATGCAACGCAGTGTCTTTATTAATAACAAAATAAAAATATATAAGAGAAGTTCTGTTGATGTTGTAACTACTGGTGTGGACAAAATCTGTTGATAAGTCAATATTCTCTATATTTTTTATAATCTTATATTGTTGACCTTTACGTGATTAAAGGGCGGAGTGCCTGCGTAGAAGCGGTGGTGGAGCTGTGGATGAAACATCGACTTACCCACAGCGCTGCTTGACAACGGGTTATCCACCTATGGATACCGTGCTTGTTACCGTACCTGTGAACAAGCCGGTCGATACGGACGTATCGCTTGGAGAGCTGCTCATGCTGGGGGCCGTAGCGCTACGGCGGGACGCGTGTAAAAAATAGTATCCACAGGCAAAAAAATGGCCTGTCAGGAAGACAGGCCATCGGGTGAGTCGCTTTTTGTGCTTTGGTCGCCCTTAACAGAGCGGAGATCAAGTGCGTATCAATGCTTGAGTACGCGCGCCAAAAACGATTGGGTGCGCTCGTGTTGAGGCGCATCAAAGAGTTGCTCGGGTGGGCCTTGTTCGGCAATTTCGCCCTTATGGATAAAGATGATACGGTCGGCTACCTCACGGGCAAAGCCCATTTCGTGGGTCACGATCACCATGGTCATGCCCTCTTTGGCGAGCTCCCGCATGGCATCCAGCACTTCACCAATCATCTCGGGATCGAGCGCCGACGTTGGCTCGTCGAACAGCATGAGACGCGGCTCCATCGCCAACGCACGCGCCAGCGCCACACGCTGCTGCTGGCCGCCAGAGAGCTGGCTGGGATACTTGTTGGCCTGATCGGCAATGCCGACGCGCTCCAGCAGCCGCTTGGCGGTCTCTTCGGCGTCTTGGCGGCTCCAGCCGCGCACCTTCATCGGCGCCAGCGTGATGTTGTCGAGCACGCTCAGATGGGGAAAGAGGTTGAACTGTTGGAACACCATGCCCACTTCGGTACGGATGGTTTGCAGCGCCTGGCTGCTTTTACCGTTGGGCAACAGCGTGTTGCCGTCGACCTCTAAACTACCTGACTGAAACTCTTCCAAACCGTTGATACAGCGGATCAACGTGGACTTGCCGGAACCACTGGCTCCGATGACCACGACGACCTCACCCGGGACGATGTCCAGGTCGATCTCCTTGAGAACGTGCAGACTGCCAAAGTGCTTGTGGAGCTTTTGCATACGCACAATGGGCGTTTGAGTTGAAGTCATCGTGCGCTCCTTATTGTCCGGCGAGGCCACGGCGCTCTAGTTGACGCAGCACCAGGGAAAGGGTCCAGGTAATGGCGAGATACATCAGCGCCACCATGAAGTAGACCTCCAACGCGGTGAAGGTGGTCGCGATATAGATTTGCCCTTGGCGTACTAGCTCACTCACCCCGATGACGGAGAAGAGCGAGGTGTCTTTGATACTGATGATGCCCTGATTGCCGAGCGGCGGAATCATGCGGCGCAGTGCCTGAGGCCAGATGACATAGCGGAAGGCTTGTACCCTAGAGAGGCCAAGTGAAAGCGATGCTTCGCGCTGGCCGCGTTCGATGGATTGCACGCCGCCGCGAACGATCTCGGAGATATAAGCCCCAGAGTTGACGGCAATGGCGGCAATACCCGCGACCAGGGCATTGATGGGCCCACCCAGCAGTTGCGGCAAGCCGTAAAAGATGAAAAGCACCTGGACCAAGATGGGGGTGCCGCGGAATACCTCGACGTATACGATGGCAGGCCAGCGTAACCAGCGCACGGGACTAATGCGCAGCAGGCCGAAGAAAATACCGATGAAAAAGCCAATCGCTAGACCGCCAAAGGAGATCAGTAGCGTCCAGGGAATACCGGGTAATAAATAGGGGATCGAGCTAAACGCAGCCGACCAGTCGAACTGAAAGTTAACGTCCACGCGTTATCTCCAGGTAAAGAAAACAACGACACAGGGCCGGGGGAAATGGCCGCCCGGCCCTGTGGTGAGAATCGCTTCAAGCGTTGGCGATGAGCTATTGCGCGATTTAGTCAGCGCTAGGGGCTTCACCGAACCATTTGGTGTAGATCTCGTCGTAGGTGCCATCTTCACGCATAGCGGCTAGTGCCTCATTGGTCGGCTCTACCCACTCGCTGCCTTTGTGGAAGACGATGCCGTACTGCTGGCCTTCGTATAGCGGGCCGACGACCTTAGTACGTCCCTCACCACGGGTTTGTGAGAAGTAAGCTACGTTGGGCGCATCGTAAAGTACGGCATCGACGTTACGGCCCAGCAGTGCCATGTACATATCGGCGGTGCCGGGATAGGGCGTGATGTCGGCGTTCTCGCCTAACTCTTGTTGTAGGAAGTCGTAGCTGGTAGAGCCGATTTTGGTGGCCACTGACAGCCCTTCGAGGTCCTCGGTGGAGGAGACCTCTTCGTTGTCGGCGCGTACGATGATTTGCAGACCGGAGTCGTAGTAGGGATCGGAGAAGTCGACGACTTGAGCGCGCTCTTCAGTGATAGTGGTGCCCGCAATGGCGATTTCTTGACTGCCGGTTTGCACCGCAGGAATGATGCCCGAGAACTCCATGGTGGTGAGATTGACTTCGAAGCCAGCGCGCTCGGCCACTTCGTTGATGATGTCCATGTCGAAGCCGATCATTTCACCGGTATCGGGGTCGAGCATTTCGAAAGGCACAAAGCTTGGGTCAGTGGCCACGTTGACGGTAGGCGTTTGCGCAAACGCAGTGGTACTGCCCAAGCCCAGTGTAATGGCCGTGGCGATCGCAGAGGTAGTGAATAGGTGTTTCATTAGTTTCCCCATGTTTTATGTGGTTAGCCACGCAATTTATAGAATTTTTTTTCTTATAAATCGGCTAGGCAACCGTTATTGACCTTTCAACCTTGGCGAGAAACCGCCAAGGCGTCAAGTCATGGGGAGCGGTTGTCACCAACGCTGGTCACACCATAAACGAGGCGCCACACCCGCAAGTGGTGGTGGCATTGGGGTTTTGGACACGAAAACGCGCACCCGCCAGGCCCTCTTCATAATCGACCGTGGAGCCGACCAAGTACTGGTAGGAGAGCGGGTCGACCACCAGCGTGGCGTCGCCAAACTCGATCAGCGTGTCGTCGTCGGCAACGCTATCCGCGAAGTCGAAACCGTACTGAAAACCCGAGCAGCCGCCACCGGTGACGTAGACGCGCAGTTTCAGTGCCGGGTTACTCTCTTCGGCCATCAACGCTTTGATACGTTTGCGTGCGCTGTCCGACAGTAACAGGGGGGTTGGAACAAAAGCTTCTGCACCGCTCATGGGTACCTCCCGCGAGCTTTAAAAACGAATAATCCACAATGAGGGACGATTATGGGTAATTCCCAGCAAATTGGTCAACTATTGCATCGGCATATCAAGCAGAGGGCAGCTCGCCGAGGAGGCGCTGTGAATCCTTCCATGGAAGCTACATTTGCCCTCCTTGGCAAATGACCTCCTCTCTGAGCTGCCCTCTGCATGCTGGTTTTGCGAGTTGTTTAAGGCATCAGCGCAGGAGCGTTCAGGCCCATGTGTTCGTCGAAGCCAAACATCAGGTTGAGGTTTTGGATGGCTTGACCCGAGGCACCCTTCACGAGGTTATCGATGACCGACAGGACCACGACCGTATTGCCGTCATTCGGGCGGTGGATGGCGATCCGGCAGGTATTGTTGCCTTTGACACTGCGGGTTTCCGGATGGCTACCGGCAGGCATCACGTCGACGAACGGCTCATTGGCGTAGCGTTGCTCGAACAGTGCCTGTAGATCCTCTGGCTCGGCGGTGAGCGTGCCATAGAGCGTGGCGTGAATGCCGCGGATCATGGGCGTTAGATGAGGAACGAAGGTCAATCCCACCGGGTGGGACTGCATGTCGCTCAAGCCTTGACGGATTTCCGGCAGGTGCCGGTGGCCGCTCGCGCCGTAGGCTTTCATGGACTCACTGGCCTCGGCCAGTAGCGAGCCGACCTTGGCACCGCGACCAGCGCCGGTTACGCCGGATTTACAGTCGGCAATCAGCTGGCTCGGATCGATCAAGCCAGCCTCCAATAGCGGTAAGTAACCAAGCTGAACCGCCGTGGGATAGCAGCCGGGCACCGCGATCAGGCGCGCTGTCTTGATCTTTTCGCGATGCATTTCAGGGAGGCCGTAGACGGCTTCTTCGAGCAGTTCGGGCGCGCCGTGGGGTTGGTCGTACCAGCGGCTCCACTCGTCGGCATCGCGCAGCCGGAAGTCGGCGGAGAGATCGATCACTCGAGTGCCGTTGGCCAGCAGCTCGCCGGCAAGCGCGTGAGCAACGCCATGGGGCGTGGCGAAAAAGACCGCATCCATCGCGCCCAGCGCCTGAGCGTCGGGTTCGCTAAACGCCAAGGTGTCATAGTAGCCGCGCAAATTAGGGTACATGTCGCACACTTTTACGCCCGTCTCCGAGCGCGAGGTAATGGCCTTGACGTTTACCTGAGGGTGCTGAGCCAGCAGTCTGAGAAGTTCGACGCCGGTATAACCGGTGCCGCCCACGATGCCAACGTTTATCACAAACCACTCCTTGTGCGCTTCGCGCAATCGACGCTTGAATAATTAACAGCCTAATGAGTGTGACCAGGCTGTCGAAGTGTATCCAGCTATGATACACAAGAGAGGCAGCGCTTGAGAGCGCTGCACAGCACGAGACAGTGAAACGAACAACAAACGCAAGGACGGACGTTGTGGCACGTTTTTCTCGGTCAGACTTCACCCTAGAGAGCTTTCGCCGCCAATTGGCGAACGTGGATGCGTTGCCGCAGCTATGTGTGCTGGGGCTGGTGTCCGGGGTGATTACCGGGGCGGTGATGGTGGCGTTTCGCCTGCTGCTGGAAGCGGGGGCGGCGCTCTACATGCCGGACGGTGATCCGGAAGCCTTCGAAGGGTTGACGCCTTGGCTAAGAGCACTTCTGCCGATCATGGCCGTCACGTTGATTGGTCTGTTGCTCTATCGGCAGCGGTCTACCGCACGCAAACTCGGCGTCAGCCATGTGATCGAGCGACTGACCTATCATCAGGGTCGCTTCCCGCTGCGCAACTGGCTGAATCAATGGTGGGTGGGTGTGGTTTCGGTGCTTGGTGGTTTGTCCGCCGGGCGCGAAGGCCCGGCGATCCATTTGGGCGCGGCGGCGTCCAGCGGGTTAGGGCTTAAGCTGCGGCTGCCCAATAATAGCTTGCGGGTGTTGGTGGCTTGCGGCACGGCGGCGGGTATTTCCGCCTCGTTCAATACGCCCATTGCGGGGGTCATCTTTGCCATGGAAGTGGTGATGATGGAGTACACCCTGATGAGCTTCATGCCGGTGATTTTGGCCTCCACCATGGGCGCGCTGGTGGCGCAGGTGATGTATGGCAACGAGCCTGCGTTTCGTATTCCCGAGGTGGCGTTAGGCTCGCTGATGAATCTGCCCTGGATCGTGGTGATTGGCTTGGTCATAGGTTTGATGGCAGGGCTCTTCATCCATATTTCACGAAGTCAGCGCCTACAAACCCTGCCGCTGTGGTTGAGATTGGGCGTCGTGGGTGTCGGCACCGGGGTATTGGCGTGGTGGTTTCCGGAGATTCAAGGAATTGGCTATGACAGTGTCGCCGCGGCACTGAATAATCAGTTGGCTATCAACGTTCTGCTGGCGCTGATGGTGGCCAAACTGTTGATCACGGCGATAACCGTCGCAGGCGGTGTGCCGATTGGTATTATTGGCCCGGTACTGGTGGCGGGGGCAGCCACTGGGGCGCTCGGTGGCATGCTCGGCGGCTGGCTATGGCCCGAGAAAGCCGCTGACCCGGGCATTTACGCCATGCTCGGCATGGCAGCGATGATGGGGGCTGTTCTACAGGCGCCTCTCGCGGCGCTGATGGCGCTACTGGAGCTGACGCATACCCCCAATATCATGTTGCCGGGAATGCTGGTCGTGGTGGTGGCCTGCTTGACGTCGCGCCAGCTGACGGGCTGTGAAGGTTTCTTCATTAGCTCGGTACGCTACGGGTTACACCCCCTACAGCAGCCGCTGATGCAGGCGCTTTCCCGGGTCTCGGTCCCAGCGGTCATGGAGCGTCGCTTAGTGCGCACTGAACGAATGATCACACCTGACCAAGCCCGCCGCTTGCTGGAAACCAACCCCATGTGGCTGGTGATCGAGCGCTCCAGTGATGACAAGCCCGTGCTGGCGCTGAAGGCGGCAGAGCTTGCTCGCTGGCTCTTGGAGCATGACGAAGCGCTCAATGGCGAAGCACCGCCGGAAGATGAGTTGGTGGATCTCTTGGAGATTCCCGGCCAACGGTTGGAAATGGCCCCGATTGGGCTACAGGCCACACTATCCGAGGCGTTTTTGAAGCTTCAAGACAGCGCGCTTGGGGCACTGTACGTCGTACATGGCTATCGACCAAAGCAGCAGCGAATTTCAGGTATCATTACTCGTGGCGCGATCGAGCGTTATTACCACTACACTGACGCTCGACAGCCGGATGTCCGTGATACTGATCCCTAATAAAGAGCCCACCGCCTAAGGAGAGACCATGTACGAATGGGTAAAGGCCATTCATTTGATGGCCGTTGTGACCTGGTTTGCCGCACTGTTCTATTTGCCAAGACTGTACGTGTACCACGCCATGGCACGCGACAAAGGCGATGAGCAAGCGATCACTTACTTCAAGACCATGGAGCGCAAACTCTATCGTGGCATCATGACGCCATCGATGATCCTGGTGCTGATTTTTGGGGGCTGGATGCTCTATTTGGTGCCCGCATGGTTTAGCCAAGGCTGGATGCATGCCAAGCTCACGCTCGTGGCGCTGCTGATTGCCTATCACCACGTTTGCTTGATTTATTTAAAACAGTTCGATCAGTCGCGCTGCACCAAGAGCCATGTCTTCTTTCGCTGGTTCAATGAAGCCCCGGTGATTGCACTGGTCGCGATTATTTTACTGGCGGTAGTGAAGCCCTTTTGATGCGTCGTCCCCTTCCCCCTGTCGTCTTAGTGTTAGCAGGCCATGATCCAACGGGCGGTGCCGGGCTGATGGCCGATAGCGAAGCCGTCGCCGCCTGTGGCGGGTGGGCCGTCACCATCCCCACGGCGCTGACTGTACAAAATTGTCATAACGTGTCCCGCGTGATGCCCGCTGACCCTGGGTCCATGCGGCAAATGGCCGAAGCCGTCAGTGACATGCAGATTGCGGCGATCAAGCTGGGGCTGCTGGCAGACGAGGCCACGCTGCGCGCTGCCGAGCAGATCATTCGCCGTTTTCCTGGCGTGCCGGTGGTGGCCGATCCGGTGCTGAAAGCAGGAGGGGGCGCTGTGTTATCCACAGCCGCTTTACAGACGCTTTACCGAGACCGGCTGTTGCCGCTTGTGGATATCTTGACGCCGAACCGCTTTGAGTTGGCGGCGCTGACACCGGAAATTCTAGAGTCCCATGACGACACTGCCCGGGCGGTGTCACTGCTGTCACAAGGTTGCCAAGCGGTGCTGGTGACGGCAACGGATGACCCCTTACCCGGTTCAGCCGAGCAGGTGGTGCATACGCTGCACTCGCCCGATACCACTCGCCAGTGGCAATGGCCGCGCTTACCTGACGTCTTTCATGGTTCTGGCTGTACGCTCGCGTCTGCCCTAGCAGCCCGATTAGCGGTTGGTGAGCGCTTACCAACTGCCTGTGAACAGGCCCAGCACTTTACCTGGGAGAGCTTGTCTCACGGCTACCAGCCCCCGAGTGGCCAATGCTTGCCGAATCGCTTGCCACGTCCCGTGCGCTTTTGATCTCATTGGTAGTAAGTCATTTATACAGAGGATGCCATGACCACATCTGCTGAACTGTTCGACCTCGCGAGTCGCCATATCCCTGGGGGCGTGAACTCTCCCGTCCGTGCCTTCAAAGGGTTGCACCGCCCACCGGTCTTCATGGAACGTGCGCAGGGCGCTTACCTCTTCGATGTCGAGGGCAACCGCTACGTCGATTACATCGGCTCCTGGGGACCGATGATTACCGGTCACGCCGATCAAGACGTATTGGCGGCCGTACGTGCGCGGTTGGATAATGGGCTCTCGTTCGGTACCCCCACGGCCGTGGAAACCACCATGGCAGACCTGATCTGCGACATGATTCCCTCCATGGAAATGGTACGCATGACCAGTTCGGGCACGGAAGCCACCATGTCAGCGATTCGGCTGGCGCGGGGCACCACGGGACGGGATAAGATCGTCAAATTCGAGGGTAACTACCACGGCCACTCGGACTCCCTACTGGTGAAAGCGGGCTCCGGTGCATTGACCCACGGCGAGCCCAGCTCACCGGGCGTTCCGGCGTCGTTGGCCGAACACACCATTACACTCTCCTATAACGACCCGGAGGGGGTGGAAGCGTGCTTTGCCGAGATCGGTGAGCAAATTGCCTGCATCATCGTCGAGCCGGTGGCGGGCAATATGAACTGCATTCCCCCTCAGCCAGGTTTCTTGGAAACCTTGCGCCATGTCTGTAACGAGTACGGTAGTATTCTGATTTTCGATGAGGTGATGACGGGTTTCCGCGTAGCGTTGGGCGGAGCCCAGGCGTACTACGGTGTCACGCCGGATTTGACCTGCTTGGGTAAGATCGTCGGCGGTGGTATGCCGGTCGGTGCGTTTGGCGGCAAGCGCGACATCATGCAGAACATCTCGCCGCTGGGGCCGGTGTATCAAGCGGGCACGCTGTCGGGGAACCCGCTGGCCATGGCCGCCGGGGTGGCACTACTCACCAAGCTGCAGGTGCCGGGCTTCCACGATGCCTTGAGCCAGCGTGTACAAACGCTGTGTAACGGTCTACAAGAGCGCGCCAATGCAGCTCGCGTGCCGATGATGACGCAATCCGCAGGCGGCATGTTCGGTGTGTTCTTCACCTCACAATCCCGTGTGGATAACTTTGCTCAAGCCACGGCGTGTAACCCCGATGCTTTTCGTCGCTTCTTTGGCGCGATGCTGGATCATGGCGTGTACCTTGCGCCTTCTGCCTATGAAGCCGGCTTTATGTCTAGCGCACACACGCCCGAGGATATCCAGCTCACGCTGGATGCGGCCGAGAAAGCCTTTGCCGTTATGTAACGTTAAGTAACTATCTGGCCAAGTGCCTGCTACACTGCAAGAGCCGCTCTTATCGAGCGGCTCTTGTGGTTACCGAGGTAGCTAACATGAAACGATTATCGGCTTGGCACGCGTCACGACGATACGGTGCGTGGTTGACCACCGTTCTTACCCTTGGCTTGTCTTTCCCAGGGCTAGCCGCACAGGAGCAGGATATGACCCAAATCCACATCACCATGAGCGGCTCTCCCGGCGCTGAGTTTTCGGCCGAGTGGCGCATTACCCAGGACGGCGACACCATCGAACATCCTGAAACTCGAGGCACGGTGCCCGCAGAGTTCACCTTCGAAGGAGATACCCTAGAAGGTACCGTTAAACTCCTGAGCGACGATGAGCGGTTGGAAGTCGATATCGTCAAAGGCAGCAACCGTTCGCGCTCTTCTACCCAAGGCAAAGGCGGGACGCTGACGGTGGTGGTACGTTAGGTGACAGCACAAAAAAACCGCCCCCGGAAGGGGCGGTTTTGACGACAAGGCCAAATGTTAGTTGCCTTGACTGACCACGTTATAGTTGCCACTACCAGTGGTTAAGATTTGCGAGAAGTGCTGTCCAGCCCCCCCGAACGCACCACTTTGGTTTACAAAATGGGTGTTGCCATTGCCATTGGTACTGATGAAGGAGTCATGCCCGTAACCCGTTTGGGTCACCGCTGCATAGTTAAAGTCGCCGTCGAGGATGATGTCGCTGTCAAGCTCATCACCTGTTTGGGTGGTATATGTCCGGTTAAAGCTACCGTCAGCATTCACGTAGCTATCGTTTAGCTCGCCGTCCTGGACGACATTCGACTCGTTGAACCAACCTTCCTGTTGTACCCAAGAGTCGTTTAGTCGGCCCTCTTGCATTACATTAGCCATATTAAATCGACCTTCTTGAACAACAATGGAATCGTTGGTAATGCCCTCTTGAGTTACATAGGCGGTATTTTTAAAGCCGTCTTGATCAATGCTGGAGTAGTTATTGCCTGGTGAAGTAAGGGCCTGACCTACAACATCGTCTTGAGTGACGTTGGCTTTGTTTGAAGTACCCTCTTGCTTGATGCGAGAGTCTTGTGTACCCCATTGTGTTACGGATGTACTGTTAAAATTACCATTTTGCTCGATTTGTGAGTCACTACCCACGGCGCTACCGTTGTAGAGAGAACCACCCATGCTGTCGATATCGGCACGCGAGCCGTTGAACTGCCAGCTCGGTGCAGTTTGAGCCATTGCAGCAGCGCTCATGGTCAGAGCAACGGCAGCAGCGATAGTGGTCATTTGAGTTTTCATGGTTACATCCCCTTTATGATGCTCTTACTTTAGTTATTACTGAGGCCGTATCGACTGCTCAGTAGGTGTCGACGGTGACTGGGCGCGCATTGCCTGAGTAGGCGCGTTGTTCGACGCTAATGCTGCGATAGCCACTCCCCGATTGAGAGACTTGAACATCGCTACGTTGGCCCAACTGAGTCACGTAGGTTTCAAGCGGTTGATCGTTGCCTGTCTGGATGACATTAGCGGTGTGATAATTGCCCTTTTGCAAAATGACACCTGCATTATTGCCACCCACTTGTTCGATATTGGCGTTATTCCAATCTCCTCGCTGGCTAATGCGAGAGAAGTTACCTGTTTGATAACTCGCAGAATACGACTGGGTTACGTTCGTACGATTGTTGTTACCAATCTGTTGGATAATGCTGAAGTTACCTTGATAGCTCTGCGCATTGGTATCGTTGAAATACTGCTCAATGCGATGGCTAAAAGAGTCTGCAAAGGTAGGTAATGAAACTGCAGAAGCAATCAAGCAAGCAGCAATAGGTGTCGCTAAGCGAAATGTTGCAGTGCTTTGCTTCGAATCGTTAGGTTTCATTTTTATTCCCTCTGCAACAATTTGTATCTTTTTGTATTTCATGCGTTGAGTTTGGCTGATTTATATTTTGACGCCATAAGTAAAAAATGTATGTTGCAGGCGATTTTTTTAGTTAAATCGAGAAAGAATAGTATGAGAAAACTCATACTTTTATTGGCATATAAAAACGGCTTTGCGTGGTGGCAAAGCCGTCAATAGTTTTATATTGCGTTTCTTTGGTGATAAGTTCAGTAATTCTTATAAAAGCGGCGTGGGGGCATTTAAATAATCGGCCAATACTGAGTTTTGCAAGCTAGCCCCGTTCGATAAATTCCATAGGTTATTCTCTACGCCTCGAGCAATTAAGTGGATAACGGCAGATTCTATGGCTGACATGACGGCAAGCTGGACAGGTTCATTGGTCGTAATGCCGGCTTCCGCTTCCAGGAGCCGCCTAAAATCAATAAAGCGATACACTCCTGCCCGAAGCTCTTTAGAGTAAATGGTTTTGGTCGTCGTCACGTTAGCCAGTATTTCGCCTGTGGATATCTCGACGGCTCGTAAATTGACCGTTACCTGATCCACCTGATACTGCCCTGATGCTCCAATGCCGAAATATTCTGCACCCGCACCACCGGTTCTGACGTTGGACTCATAAGCAATGATGCCTCCTTCAAGCATGACCGATGCTGCTCTTAACGAGGGCAAAGTATCGGGTTGATTAAAGCGCTCAAATTCAGCACGAATGATACGTCGCTCGGTCAGCAGATTTTGCAGCCCCACGCGCTCCAAAGGGATAAACCAACCAGAGTCAGCTAATGCGCCTGTCAACATCGCTGCGGCACCTTGTGTCACGGCGGTGGAAAAAGTACTGGCTGGAGCAGGGCGGTACTGACCCGTTTGGTCTCGAAAATCATACACAGAGACGAAGATTTTCCCTGCCGGTGGAGGTAACGAGACTAAATCTTGATAGGTCGCTCCACGGGGCGTCAGGGTTGCCTGTGCACCCTCTAGATTTTCGGACGTAGCCACCATCCCCGCGCACCCACTTAGGAGACTGACCATTATAATTGAAGCGATGATTTTCATGTTGATCCCCTGGCGACACTTATAGCGTCAGTGTTCGGTTGTTAAACCGTTTTGATTTTCTTAAGTGCCTGTTTTGTTGTTAAGGATTAAATAATCCACCCACGCTAATGTTGGTGACATCCCCTGTTACTTTATCAACTACTCTTACAATAAGCTGTCCACCTTCATCGCGTACAACGACACTGAATTCTCCACTATCGAAAGAGCCTTCACCAATTTCGCCAGCGCCTACATCGCTAATGAGCTGCGAGATGAGTCTGCTTTCAAGACTTTGAATAAGCCGCTCAGTAGAGGATAGAGGTTCGATGCTTCTTGCATTAGGGTCGCTATTGGTGTCCTGTGATTGTGCCTTTCCTAGCAAATAGCTACCCATGAAGGGGTCACCGCCAAAAGATGGGTTGAGAGGCTCGTAAATAAGTTCTCCAGCGGTGCTTTTAAGAGAGAGCGACGCTGCCAAACCAGATATTATCAAGGCACTCAATGTGCTTTTTTTAAGGTTAGCACTCATTAGTTTAACTCCTCTTTTCCTAGGTCTTTGTCTGAGGTAAGCGCTGCCGTGAGCTGCTGTTGCAGAAGCGCTTCTTGGACAACTTGTACAGCTTCTCCTGCGACGCGATCAGCCTCGCTAATACGAGGAGAGAGCTGGGTTCTGAAGTACATTTTATTGCCTTCCATTATCCATAGTTGGCTACCCCAGCGTGCATCGGGGCGTTCCTGTATGGTGAGTGTTGCGTTCCCTATAATGCGGTTGTCCATGGCAAGTTGACTAAATGCACGATAAAAGGTCTTACCTGCCATTGTGATCGTGCGATCCACCATGATGCCGGTCAGCTCACTGCTGCCATGCAGACGGTTCTGTATTTCTGGGCCATCAGGGCTTGATAGCTGGTTAATGTCATCAACAGCTTGGGTATCGCTAACAGACTCTTCCTCGCTAGCGTTAGCACTACCCATTAGGAGTACAAAAAAAAGTAATCCTAATACGTTGGCTGAATGACTTAGGAGGGTTTTTAACATGTCATCAACCTTCATTTAGCTAACGATGGCGCTGCAAACTGCGCGCTGTTTCGATATTGGGTAAAATGGGGCCTAAGTTTTGGTGAATCCAGTTCAGCGCTTGTATACGGTTATGCACATTGATTTTTCTAAAAATATTGTAAAGGTGTGATTTAACCGTGTGCTCACTCACAAAGAGTTTGTCGGCAATCTGTTGATTGGAGGAGCCAGCACTAAGTAGCGAAATGATCTCCATTTCTCGATTGGTTAAGCCGCAGGCAGGTCGAAACGCGTTGCTTTGATATTTGCGGTAAAAAAGGATCAAACGGGCCATCAAATCGCGTGACATCCAAAGCTCACCTTCGAGTAACGCGTGAATCCCTTTACAGATCACTTCAAGACTCTCGTCACGGTAAAAGACGCCTTTGAGCTGGGCGCATGACAGCGCTTCCAGTGCATGGTCCATATCGCGAATATTGAAGGCGGCCAGCGAGGTTTTGGCCAAGTTATCAGGAAGATTTTCCTGCCACTCGGGTAGCTCTTCTACGCCGATATGGTCACTATCGATGAGTATTAACAGCTTGTTTGGAATGATCGTGGGTAGTGAACTTTTAGGTGAGTGAATGCTTACCGTACACCCTGTGTGTTCGTGTAAGTAATCGGCAAAAAGCTGCGCCTGTGGGCTTTTTTCGGTGATGATGTACACCAAGCCGTGCGTTTTTTCTTGGGACATTGGGGAGGCCTCATGAGCGTAAAGCGTGAGCAGGTGACTAAATGAGTGTTGCCTATAAGCTACATTTCGTAAAGATTTGTTATCAAAATAATTATAAAAGTAATTTGCACTTTGTTATTACTTTTTGGAATATATAGTTCAAGCTATTGTTTTTATATACATTTACTAGTGGATAATGGTCAATGATTGCGCTGAGTGACAAGATACACTGAGTAACATTGTGTTGCCTTTAGCTGTGTTCTCGATAGGCGTAAACTGGCCCCATCATGTGAAGAGGTCGCCCCTATGAATGCAGCCAATACGCTCGTTTTAGCCAGTGGAAATTCTGGAAAATTAAAAGAATTCAATCAGTTGCTATCGCCCCTTGGACTGGATGTACGCCCCCAGGCTGAGTTTGGTGTGCACGATGTCGAAGAGACAGGACTGACGTTCGTTGAAAATGCGCTGTTAAAGGCCCGTGAAGCGAGTCGCGTAAGCGGGTTACCGGCGCTCGCCGACGACTCAGGTCTGGAGGTCGATGCGTTGCATGGAGCGCCTGGCATTTACTCTGCTCGCTATGCCGGTGAGCCGAAAAGTGACGAGCGTAACAACGAGAAACTGCTGGCAGCACTCAGTGAGTGCGCGGAAGGCCAGCGCACGGGCCGTTATTGGTGTGTCTTGGTCTATTTACGCCATGCAGCAGACCCGGTACCTGTGATCGTTCAACGAAGTTGGGAAGGAGAAGTATTGGCTCATCCCCGGGGAGAGGGCGGTTTTGGCTACGATCCGCTGTTCTGGCTACCCGATCAGGGGATGAGCGTGGCAGAACTGCCCAGTGAAACGAAGAACCGCTTGAGCCATCGCGGACGTGCGTTACACGCGTTGGTGGACATTCTGAAGGTGGCGCATGGCTAATCGATTGCCGCCGCTCTCGCTTTATATTCATACACCTTGGTGTGTACGCAAGTGCCCTTACTGCGATTTCAATTCTCACGAACCTGAATCTGGCGCCAATGACCTACCCGAAGCGGCCTATTTGGCCGCCTTGCTGAGTGATTTGGACGGCGATTTGGCGCTGGCGTCTGGCCGTACTCTTCAAACCATTTTTATTGGCGGCGGCACGCCTAGCTTGCTATCGCCGACGTTTTATCGACAGTTATTCGATGGCATTCGTGAGCGGCTCGCCTTTTCGCCTAGCATTGAAATTACCCTGGAAGCCAATCCAGGCACGACCGAGCAGCAGCGGTTCATTGGTTATCGGGAAGCCGGTATCAATCGATTGTCTTTGGGGGTGCAGAGTTTCCGCCACACTCAACTGAGTGCGTTGGGGCGAATTCATACCGGCAACGAAGCGGTGACTGCCATCGGTGAAGCCAGAGCGGCGGGATTCGATAACCTCAACATCGATCTCATGCACGGATTGCCCCAACAAACACCTGAGCAAGCCATGGAAGATATCGATCAGGCGCTTGCCCTCGATCCTGAGCATCTTTCGTGGTACCAGCTCACCCTGGAGCCCAATACGGCGTTTTTTTCTCACCCTCCTCCTTTGCCAGAGGAGGAGGCGTTGTGGGACATTCAGGAGGCGGGGCACCAGCGCCTGGAGCGAGCCGGGCTGCGTCGATACGAGATATCGGCCTACGCCCGTCCGGGATGTCAGAGTCGCCATAACCTAAATTACTGGCGATTTGGCGATTACCTAGGAATTGGGGCAGGCGCTCATGCAAAGCTCTCCTCCATAGATTCCCAAGGGAAGTGGCAGATCGAACGGCGTTGGAAGACGCGCCAACCTAATGCGTACTTGCGCCGTGCCAATGACCCGCGTGGCTTCCTGGCAGGCCAGCAACTCATCGAGCCCCGCGAACTACCACTGGAGTTTGCCATGAACGCGCTCCGACTGACCGAAGGGGTACCATTGGCGGATTGGGCGGCTCACACTGGCCAGCCAGAGGCACTGTTACTTGCGCGTTTACACAGTGCTCAAGAAAAAGGACTTTTAATGGAAATGCCTGAAAAGCTGCGTGCATCGCCCCAAGGTCTATTATTCTTGAACGAGTTGCTGGCCTTGATCAGCGAAGAGTGACCAGCGATCGATTCGGTACACCTCAATCATAAACAAGGAGTGAGTGATGCGTATTTCTCGACTACTGACCCCACTGGCAGCGGCGATATTACTGGCTGGCTGCGCGACGTCCGATCCTTACGGCGGTCAAACGCAGCGCTCGAGCACCGCCATGGGCACCGGCATTGGTGCAGCGATTGGTGCAGCGGCGGGCGCTTTATCCGGTGATGGCAGTACGAGCCGTCGTGACCGTGCGCTAATTGGTGCCGCTGTGGGTGCGGCCGCCGGTGCAGGCGTGGGTGCCTATATGGACCGTCAAGAGCAGCAGCTTCGCAATAACCTGCAAGGATCGCGTATCGAGATCGATCGGCGCGGTGACGATATCGTGCTCAACATGCCCAGCAGCGTTACGTTCGGATTCGATTCTGCCGAGCTCACCTCGGATGCGCGCAGCGCTCTAAACGAAGTGGCGAATGTCCTCACTCAGTACACCGATACCCGCGTAAACATTGCTGGCCATACGGATAGCACCGGGGATGCCAGCTACAACCAGCGCCTCTCAGAGCGTCGTGCCCAATCGGTCGGCAGCTACCTGAGCCAAAATGGCGTCTCTTCCATGCGGTTGAATACCATGGGCTACGGTGCTAATCAGCCGGTGGCTAGCAATGCTACCGAGCAGGGGCGCGCGCAGAACCGTCGCGTAGAAATCACCCTGACGCCTACCGGCAACGGCCAGTAATATGCGTTAATCCCGGCATTGCCGTCCAACGCCCGCTATGCTCACATAGCGGGCTTTTTTTGTTCAATTGCTAGCGAGCTGCCATGCTGTCGTATCAACACGCCTACCACGCCGGTAACTTTGCCGATGTTCATAAGCATTTAACGCTTTACGCGGTGACAGATTATTTATTACGTAAAAAAACATCAATTACATATATTGATACCCATGCAGGCAGAGGGCTCTACCCGCTCGCCACGAAAGAGACTCAGCGGCTTCAAGAGTATCGAGAGGGCGTCGCACCGCTCTGGCAGGTTCGGCAGCAGTTGAGTGATCCGTTACTTGGTAAATGGATGGCGTCGTTGGAAAGCGCGCAGCCCCAATCGACTGTGCTTTCGTACTACCCTGGCTCACCCTGGTGGCTGGCTCAGGGGCTGCGTGAGCAGGACTCACTGCGCCTATTTGAGCTGCACCCTGGTGAGCACGAGCATTTGAGCGGGCAAGCGTTGCCCAAACAGGCCCGACGCGTTTATGGGGATGGGTTGCTGGGCCTGAAGCAGCTGTTGCCGGTGGCAACGCCACGGCTGTGCGTGTTGATAGATCCGAGTTACGAGCGCAAAGTGGAGTATCAAGAGGTCGTCGACGCGGTGGCCTATAACCTCGAAAAAGCACGCCACGCCGTGGTGATGATCTGGTACCCGCTACTGCCCGCCGGGCATCATGACACGTTGCTCAGCGGCCTTGAAGCGAGCGGAATTCGCAAGATTTGGCACAGTGAGCTGCTGTTACGCGCCTCGGCGGAGGGCACGCATGGCATGTATGGAAGCGGCATGGTGGTGATCAATCCACCCTGGGGACTGGATGAGCAATTGTCAGCAGCGATGGCTCAGGTGGCACCGCTGCTGGGGAGTGACAGCCACTACCGCGCTAAATGGCTCGTAGGTGAGTAGTGGCGGTGAGTGGTGGGGGACTATTTACCGATACAGAAGCTGCCAAAGATTTCACCCAGCAGGTCATCGGCACTGAACTCACCAGTGATCTCTCCTAGTGCTTGCTGCGCATCTCGTAAATCTTCGGCAAGAAGCTCGCCAGCACCGTAGCCATCCAGTTGGGCTCGCCCGGTGTCTAGCGCCGCCATGGCGCGGTCAAGCGCATCCAGGTGACGTCGGCGGGCAGAGAAGCGGCCTTCGGTCGTGGCAGAGAAGCCCATCACCTCCTTTAGGTGCGTTCTCAAACTATCCACACCCTCTCCGGTTTTCGCCGATAGGCGGATGATCGGTGTGGCTGTGGATAAGTCAATGCCTGGCGTTTCTGCACTCGCGTCGATCTTGTTGCGCACCAGAGTTAGCCGCCGTTGATCCGGAAGGCGCTCCACGAACTCTGGCCAGATACTCATTGGGTTGGTGGCATCCGTGGTGGAAGCATCCACCATGAGCAGTACCCGGTCGGCCTTTTCAATCTCTTCCCACGCCCGGGCAACGCCGATTTTCTCTACCGCATCGGGCGTATCGCGCAGGCCAGCGGTATCGATGATGTGCAGCGGCATACCGTCTAGGTGGATGTACTCCCGAAGGACGTCCCGTGTCGTACCCGCGATATCCGTGACGATGGCGGTGTCTTGCTCGGTCAGCGCGTTCAGAAGGCTCGATTTACCGGCATTGGGACGCCCTGCAATCACTACACTCATGCCCTCGCGTAGCAGCGCGCCCTGCCCAGCGGCTTTGCGAACGGCGACGAGTGCTTGCTGAACGCTCTCCAAATGCGTAGCGACATGGCCATCGGCGAGAAAGTCTATCTCTTCCTCTGGGAAATCGATGGCGGCTTCCACGTAAACGCGCAGTTCGATCAGCCGTTCTACCAGAGCCGATACGCGCTGGGAGAATTCGCCCTGTAACGAGCGCACGGCGTTTTCAGCAGCGGATCGGGAAGTGGCATCGATCAAATCGGCAATCGCTTCTGCCTGGGCCAAATCCAGCTTGTCGTTGAGGAACGCCCGTTCGGAGAACTCCCCCGGCCGGGCCAGGCGAGCACCGAGCTGCAGGCAGCGCTCTAGCAGCATATCCATGATGATGGGACCGCCGTGGCCCTGCAACTCCAGCACGTCCTCACCGGTGAAGGAGTGAGGACTATTGAACAGTAGCGCGATGCCCTCGTCGATAGTGCCCTCAGCGCCGTGAAACGGCCCGTAGTGGGCGTAGCGAGGAGCAGGGCAGGTCCCGAGTATCTCGGCGGCTATCGTACGGCAGGCGGGGCCTGATACGCGAATGATGCCCACGCCGCCACGGCCAGGGGGGGTTGCCAAGGCGGTAATGGTGTCTTGGGTATAGAGTCGGTCGGCCATGACGCTTCCTAAAGACGAAAGAGGGAGAGAGTGTTTCGCGATGGTGCTCATGATGAGTACCTTCGCCCTATAACGCCAGACCCCCGCAAAGGCGGGGGTCTGGGAGTAGCAGAGGGGGGGCTATTACTTGGTTCGCATCCCTTTGCCGACGCTTGGATCCTTCTCGATGCTGCGCGTAATGAAATACTGCTGCGCCACCGAGATGATGTTGTTGACCACCCAGTAGATGACCAGGCCGGCCGGGAACCACAGGAAGAAGAAGGTGAAGATGATCGGTAGCATCTTCATGATCTTCGCCTGCATGGGGTCTGGCGGTGTCGGGTTCAGCATCTGCTGAACGAACATCGAGATACCCATCAGAATCGGCAGGATGAAATAGGGATCTTTCACCGAGAGATCCTGGATCCAGAACATGAACGGCGCGTGGCGCAGCTCGACGGATTCCAGCAACATCCAGTACAGGGCGATGAATACCGGCATCTGTACCAGAATCGGCAAACAGCCGCCCAGCGGATTGATCTTCTCTTTCTGATAGAACTTCATCATCTCTTGAGACATTTTCTGGCGGTCGTCGCCATACATCTCTTTGAGACGCTGCATCTCTGGGCCCAGTTTGCGCATACGCGCCATGGACTTGTAGGCCTTGGCAGAGAGCGGGAAGAGCACCAGCTTCACCAATACGGTGAGCAGTACGATGGACCAGCCCCAGTTGCCCACGATGTCGTGGATCTTATCCAGCAGCCAGAACAGCGGGTTGGCAATGAACCACAACCAACCGTAATCCACGGTGAGCTTGAGGTTCGGTGCGACTTGCTCGAGGTAGTCTTGCACCTTCGGGCCCATGTAAAGCGTTGCGCTCAGCGTGGCTTCACCCTCGGCAGCCACGCTGCTGGTGGGGCCAGCGAAGGCCACTACGTTACGATCTCGAGAATCGGTCGTTACGTAGTAGAGATTCTGCTGATTTTGAGGCGGTGCCCAGGCGGACACAAAGTAGTGCTGGATGATCGCTATCCACCCGCCTTGGGCCTCGCGATTCTCGAAGTTACGTTTTTGGATCGTATCGAAATCGATCTTCTCGTAGCGCGCTTCAGGCGTGGAATAAGCAGCCCCTAGGTAAGAATTCATCCCCATGGCCACCCCGCTAGAGGGGTCAGGGCTATTGTCACGGGCTAGCTGACCAATGAATCGAGCGGAAACCGGTGCTTCGGTATTGTTGGCCAGGTAGTAACTCACATTGACCGCATAGCTACCGCGATCGAATGTTAGACGTTTGATGACGTCGACACCATTCACGTCAGCCGTCAAATCGACGCTGATCTGCTCTTCGTCATCGCCCAAGCGGTACTCGTTACGCTCGGGAGTAAAAGCAATGCGGCTTGCCTGACCATCCAGTTGAAGGCCGGAGCGAGCAACATAGCTGCGCGTGGCGTTATCTGACAGCAGCACGTAATTACGGTCGGAATCCAGCGTCAGTTTGTGCTGCGGCAAGGCTGCGTAGACGATATCGCCACCGAAGGGGTCGATGCGTACGTCCAGAACATCCGTGGTGACCGCAATGAAATCACGGCTGGCGGTGTCGCTTTGCTCATCGCCAACGCCTTCGCTAATAGCGTTGTTAGGCGCCGAAGTACTGGGCACGGAGAGATCGTCGCTACCGCTTTCGTTCGCAGGAGCCCCATTGCTGCTTTGGGTGATCTCTGGCGTCGAATCGTAGGTGGTCTGCCCGTAATCCTGATTCCACTGTACAACCAGAAGGTAGGCTAGTACGGCCAGTGGAATCAGTAATAAAAGTCGTTTTACGTCCATGAGGGTTCTGCCCGATGGGTGGTGAACATGCTAATGGCGCAGTGTCATTTACTCGACCCATGACACACGAAAGCCTGCCAAGCGGCAGGCCGAGGTCGAGCGGCGAGGTGTGTCGTCAAGCGTCACGTGTTACGCCATGAGGCGGGAGAGGTGTTGATGCCGCCTGTGCGTCGCGCTGAAGCCGTTTCCACATGCCGTATAGTTGACGGCTGAGCGTTTCGTTATCGACATCCTGCACGCCTCGCTTTGCCAATATCACGATATCCACAGAGGGTAAGTGATCTTGACGCAGACGAACGGATTCGCGAACGAGTCGCTTGAAGCGGTTACGATCGACAGCAAGCTTTACATTTTTTTTGCTAACGACCAGTCCGATGCGGGGGTATCCCCGGGTAGTCATGCGCGCTAGCGCCATCATACCTTTGCCATGGACTTTGAGGTCAGCCTGCTCAAACACGTGACTGAAATCCCCGGCAGTTAGCAACCGCAAGCACCGGGGAAACCCTTGAGGCGACACACGCAATCCGAGATCAGGCGCTCAGACGCTTGCGGCCTTTGGCACGGCGGCGTGCGATCACGGCACGGCCGTTTTTGGTTGCCATACGAGCACGGAAGCCATGCGCGCGCTTGCGCTTGAGAACGCTGGGTTGAAAAGTGCGTTTCATAACTCGTTATTCCCACGTGGTTTAGGACGGAAAGTGAATTCCAAAAGACCCGGTCCAGTGAGGAACTAGCCGGGGAGTTTCAATTCAAGACCGGAAATTGTAGAGACTTCCCGCGCTGGGTGCAATTTTTCCTTGCATAAAAAGCTCGAAAAAGGCAATGGCGGCGCGGCTTGGCGCCCACCACTCGTTTTCTTGCATCGCACTACTATTACTAATGAAGTTATTTAAAACCTACTGTTATTAATAGTGGGGATACTATTTGTGGATAAGTCATTTTAATACATTTTTATCAACAACTTGAAGTAATAAAAAATCTGTGAATAAGCATCGAATAACGCGCGAATAAACTGTGAATTTGGTGTGGTCAGGCGGTGACAACTTGCTCGAAAGGAGGGTTGTACCCATGGCGTCACCGGGTTTTCCTAAGCCCTTACGGAAAGTTGTCCACAGGCGAAAAAGAGCCGTTAGCTCGTGTGGATAACCGTGTCGTTGGGCGCTACAATGGTCGGCCGTTTTCAACCGATGGTGAGATGAGTGTCACTCGCGCTTTGGCAACAGTGCCTGGACTACCTGCAGGACGAACTGAATTCACAGCAGTTCAATACCTGGATACGTCCGCTGCAGGCAGAAGAAGGAGACACCAATGAGCTGCGTTTGTTGGCGCCGAATCGCTTTGTGCGCGACTGGGTGAGTGATAAGTACGCCAAGCGTATTAGTGAATTAATGCGCGAGCTTGCACCCTCCAAGCCCCCTAAGGTCAGTTTGACGGTAGGTAGCCGCCGGGCCGCTGCTCCAGCTCCCCAGCCTCGCGATCTGGGTAATCCGGTGTCAGCCGCCCCGGCTCAGCCGACGTCGCCCGCCGTACATACCCCGCCCCGGGGTGATATTGCCGACGAGCGTGAAATCGATCAGCTGCGTGAAGAGAATGCCTCTCCTCGTCGTGGCAACGAGCGTCAGGTGCAGGTAGAAGGCAGCTTGAAACACAATAGCGGCCTAAACCCCAATTTCACGTTCGATACCTTTGTGGAAGGTAAATCTAACCAGTTGGCACGTGCGGCGTCTCGCCAAGTGTCTGAAAATCCTGGCGGTGCCTATAATCCACTGTTCTTATACGGTGGCGTGGGCTTGGGTAAAACCCACTTGATGCATGCCGTAGGCAATGCGTTGGCAGGTCGTCGGGAAAATGCCCGCGTGGTTTATCTTCACTCTGAGCGCTTCGTGGCTGACATGGTGAAGGCGCTGCAGCTCAATGCGATCAACGATTTCAAACGTTTCTACCGCAGTGTCGATGCCCTCCTGATCGATGACATTCAGTTCTTTGCCGGTAAAGAGCGCTCCCAAGAAGAGTTCTTCCATACGTTCAATGCCTTGCTAGAGGGCGGTCAGCAGATGATCTTGACCTCTGATCGCTATCCAAAAGAGATCAGTGGTGTCGAAGAGCGGCTGAAGTCGCGCTTTGGCTGGGGTCTCACCGTCGCCATCGAACCGCCAGAGCTCGAGACGCGCGTGGCGATTCTGATGAAGAAAGCCGATCAGGCCAAGGTGGACCTGCCCCACGATGCGGCTTTCTTTATCGCCCAAAAGATTCGTTCTAATGTGCGTGAATTGGAAGGTGCGCTGAAGAAAGTCATTGCTGATTCACATTTCATGGGCAAGACCATCACCCAAGAGTTCATCCGTGAATCGTTGAAAGATCTTTTGGCGCTACAGGACAAGCAGGTCGGGGTGGATAATATTCAGCGCACGGTGGCTGAATATTACAAAATCAAAGTGGCGGATCTGCTCTCCAAGCGACGCTCGCGCTCGGTGGCGCGCCCCCGGCAGGTGGCGATGGCACTGGCAAAAGAGCTCACCAATCATAGCTTGCCGGAAATTGGCGATGCGTTTGGTGGCCGTGATCACACCACCGTGCTGCATGCCTGCCGAAAAGTAAAAGCGCTGCAAGAAGAGAATGCGGATATTCGCGAGGATTACAAAAATCTTCTTCGCCTGCTAACAAGTTAACCTTTTTTCGTTTACGCCTGCCAAGCGGCAGGCCTTTCAGGATAGAAAACCGGAGTTTCGATGAAATTTACCATTTCCCGAGAGGCGCTGCTTCGCCCGCTGACTCTGGTGGCGGGCGTAGTGGAACGGCGCCAAACGCTGCCTGTGCTCTCTAACGTCTTGATTCAAGTGGAAGGTGACCAGGTCGCGCTGACCGGCACCGACTTGGAAGTCGAGCTGGTAGGCCGCACGGTGGCCAGCCAAGTGGACCAAGCAGGGGCGGCAACCGTACCGGCTAGAAAGCTGATGGATATTTGTAAGTCGCTGCCCGATCAGTCCGACATTCAATTAGCCGTCGAAGAGGGACGCGCCGTATTACGTAGTGGTCGTTCGCGCTTTACACTTTCTACACTTCCTGTGGCAGAGTTTCCTAATATCGAAGATGCCGATGGAAGTCAGGAGCTTAGCGTTCCCCGTGGCACGCTCAAGCATCTGATCGAATCCACTTCCTTCGCCATGGCTCAGCAGGACGTACGCTATTACCTCAACGGTATGCTGTTAGAGATTCAGAGCAACCTGCTACGCACGGTCGCTACTGACGGACACCGATTGGCGATGTGCTCGCGTCCTATCGAGGTCGCGGTGAGCCAAGCCCAAAAACTCATCGTGCCTCGCAAAGGTATCTTGGAGCTGTCCCGTCTTCTGGATGACAGCGACGAGCCGGTTAGCCTGACGCTTGGTTCGACCCATGTGCGTGCCCACACGGGTGACTTCACGTTTACGTCGAAGCTGATCGACGGCAAGTTTCCGGACTACGAACGCGTGGTGCCGCGTAACGGCGATAAAGTGCTCATCGCCGAGCGTGCCGAGCTTCGTCAAGTGCTGTCACGTACCGCCATTCTCTCCAACGAAAAGTATCGCGGGGTGCGCCTCTATCTGGAGGAGGGCAACCTCAAGGTCATGGCGAACAACCCTGAACAGGAAGAGGCCGAGGAGAATGTCGCCGTCGAATACAATGGCAGCGCCATGGAGGTCGGTTTCAACGTGGGTTATCTGGTAGACGTGCTTTCCGTATTGGATGAAGACCGCGTACAGATGACGTTAGCCGACCCCAATAGCAGCGCACTGCTGGAAGAGCCGGGCGGCGGCGATGCGCTTTACGTCGTGATGCCGATGCGCTTATAACGCAAGGAATGGGATGAAGAACGGCGCTTCTGGTTGCAGAAGCGCCGTTTTCGCATAGGGCACGTCTGGCGATTGGAACGGTCTTACAAGGTGCATTGACGGATGAGCGTGACACAACTCACTTTTCAGGGACTGCGCAATTTAGCGCCAGTCACGCTTCATCCCTCATCGCGTATCAACGTGATCCATGGCGTGAACGGTAGCGGAAAGACTAGCTTGCTAGAGGGGATTCACATCCTCGGCATGGGACGCTCTTTTCGCACGCGTCAGCTCAAGAATGCTATTCAAATGGACGCCCCTTATATGACGCTATATGGACGTTTAGCGGGGGATCCTGAGGTGACGCTTGGTGTCAGGCGTATGCGTGCTCAGCGTGAGCTGGAGCTACGTCTGAGGGGAGAGAAAGGCGTAAGGTTAGCCGAGCTCGTCGAAGCCATGCCGCTACAGCTCATCAACCCGGATGCGTTTCGTTTGCTGGAAGGTTCACCCGCCGGCCGTCGCGAGTTTTTGGATTGGGGAGTGTTTCACGTGAAACACCACTTTCTGGATGCTTGGCGTCGGACCCGGCGTGCGGTGAAACATCGGAATGCGCTTCTCAGGCGTGGTAGAATAGTGCCCAATGAAATAGCGGTTTGGGAGCAAGAGTTAGCACTCTGGGGCGAACAAATGGATGCGCTCCGCCAAGCATGGTTTAACGAATTTCTTCCCGTGTTCAACGAGACCCTGAAGACACTATTGCCGCTACCGGGATTAACGTTGCGCTATGCGCGTGGTTGGGATAGACAGCGCTCGTTGGCAGAAGTGCTGCACGATAGCCGTAACACGGACCAGCAGATGGGCTTTACCCAGCAAGGCCCTCAGCGTGCGGATTTGCGCATCCGGCTGAATAAACAGCCTGCCATTGAGGTGCTTTCCAGAGGCCAGCAGAAGCTCGTGGTGAGTGCATTGAAGCTTGCTCAAGGTAGGCTTCTGGAAAGTACCGCACAGCGGCACTGTATTTATTTGATTGACGATTTACCGGCAGAGCTAGATGAGCATCACCGCCGCCAGTTCTGTACGTTACTCGAAGAGATGCAGTGCCAAGCATTTATTACCAGCGTCGAACCCACCGCGCTGAGCGACGTCTGGCAGCCTTCTACAGCCGTGGAGTTGTTTCACGTGAAACACTCCACGCAAGGGCTTAGCCAATGTCAGCCAGATGGGTAGACGACACGGAACGAGACAGACTTCACGACGGAGTGGTCAATGAGCGAGCAGGCTTACGATTCATCAAGCATCAAGGTGCTCAAAGGGCTAGACGCAGTACGTAAGCGTCCAGGCATGTATATCGGTGACACCGACGACGGCACCGGGCTGCACCACATGGTTTTCGAGCTGGTGGATAACTCCATCGATGAAGCCCTGGCCGGCCACTGTAGCGAAATTCGTGTGGTGATCCACCCGGATGAATCGGTAACCGTAAGCGATAATGGTCGAGGGATTCCGACCGAGCTACACGAGGGCGAGGGTGTCTCTGCGGCGGAAGTCATCATGACGGTGCTCCACGCGGGTGGCAAGTTCGACGATAACTCTTATAAAGTATCGGGCGGCTTGCACGGTGTGGGTGTATCGGTGGTGAACGCACTCTCCGAAGAGCTGCGCCTGACGATTTGGCGCCAAGGGGAGGTGTTTGAGCAAATTTATCACCATGGCGTGCCGCAAGCGCCGCTAGGCGTCGTAGGCAAAACGGAAAAAAGCGGTACCCGCGTGCATTTTCGCCCGTCTCCGGCGACGTTTGCCAACATCGAATTCCACTACGATATTCTGGCGAAACGCCTGCGTGAGCTCTCCTTCCTCAACTCGGGTGTAGCCATTCGCCTGATGGATGAGCGTAGCGGCAAAGAGGAGCTGTTCCATTACGAAGGTGGTCTGAAAGCCTTCGTTGACCACTTGAACAAAAACAAAACCGTTCTGAACCCGGTATTCCACTTCAACGCTGGGCGTGATGATGGCGTGGAAGTCGAAGTGGCCATGCAGTGGAGCGATGCCTTCACAGAGAACATCTTCTGTTACACCAACAACATTCCTCAGCGGGATGGCGGTACCCACTTGGCAGGGTTCCGCGCTGCGCTAACGCGTACGCTAAACCATTATATCGAAGCGGAAGGCCTGCTGAAAAAAGCCAAAGTGAACACGTCGGGCGACGACGCCCGTGAAGGCCTGACGGCGATCATCTCCGTCAAAGTGCCCGATCCGAAGTTCTCATCGCAAACCAAGGACAAGCTCGTCTCGTCCGAGGTGAAGACGGCGGTGGAGCAGGAGATGGGTCGCTTGTTTGCCGACTACCTGATCGAAAAACCTAACGAAGCCAAAGCCATCGTCAACAAGATGCTGGACGCGGCACGTGCCCGCGAGGCGGCGCGAAAAGCTAGAGACATGACCCGCCGCAAGGGCGCTCTGGATATCGCGGGTTTGCCGGGCAAACTAGCCGATTGCCAGGAGAAAGACCCCAGCCAGTCGGAGCTTTACCTGGTGGAGGGTGACTCGGCGGGGGGGAGTGCCAAGCAGGGGCGTGATCGTCGTACCCAGGCCATTCTGCCGTTGAAAGGTAAAATCCTGAACGTCGAAAAAGCGCGGTTCGATAAGATGCTCTCGTCCGCTGAAGTAGGGACGCTGATTACGGCGCTGGGGTGTGGCATTGGGCGCGAAGAGTTCAACCCTGACAAGCTGCGCTATCACTCGGTCATCATCATGACCGACGCCGATGTCGATGGATCCCACATTCGCACGCTGCTGCTGACGTTCTTCTTCCGTCAGATGCCCGAGCTTATCGAACGTGGCCACATTTTTATCGCGCAGCCGCCGCTTTACAAAATCAAGCGCGGTAAGCAAGAGCTCTATCTGAAAGATGAGCAGGCGATGATCGATTACCTGACCACCACCGCACTGGATGGAGCAGGGCTGCACGTCAATGCAGACGCGCCTGGCATTACCGGGTCGCAGTTGGAAGCACTGGTCAATCAGTACCGTAACGTGATGAAACGTATCGATCGCTTGGCACGGGTGTATCCCATCGAAGTGCTCAAGCAAGCCGTCAATGCGACAGCGTTGCAGGGTGAGACCAGCTTGAAAGATCGCGTCACCATGGAGAACTGGATCGCCGAGCTGCAAAAAGCCATGGACGACAGGGTGGCTTACGAGGGCGGCCCACGCTATCAGTTCTACCTGCAAGAAGACACCGAGCGTGGCCTGCATTTACCGGCGGTATCGCTGATTGCCCACGGCGTCACCACGGAATACGTGTGGGGCCTGGACTTCTTCGAAAGCGCCGATTACCACGCCATGGCAGGGTTAGGGGACACCCTCAACGGCTTGCTGGACGAAGGCGCCTACATCGCCCGTGGTGAGCGTCAGAAGCCCGTTGGACACTTCTCTGAAGTGCTGACGTGGCTGATGCAGGAAGGCCAGCGTGGCCTCTCTGTACAGCGCTATAAAGGGCTAGGTGAGATGAACCCGGACCAGCTGTGGGAAACCACTATGGACCCGGATAGCCGTCGTATGCTGCGGGTTACCATCGAAGATGCGGTAGCAGCAGATATGATGTTCAACACCCTGATGGGTGACGAAGTGGAGCCGCGTCGCGACTTTATCGAGACCAACGCGCTCGTTGCTAACCTCGACATCTAAGTGGCTTCTTTACTGTGTTTCACGTGAAACATTGAAAAGCAAAAACCGCAGGCAAAGCGCCTGCGGTTTTTTATGGTTAGTGTTCAAGGCCAGCGTGAAAACCGTATCGAAAGATTAATCCAAGGCCTCTGCTAATAAGTCGTCAACAAATGCAGCCAAGTCAGCGTAGACCAAGGCGTGCTCCAGCCCGTTCCCGTTTGCGAGGGTCTTTTCGCCTTTACCTGTCTTCACGAGAACGCTACGGCAGCCCATCACTTCACCCGCTTGCAGGTCGCGAAGGCTGTCACCCACCATCCAGCTGCCTGTCAGGCTGGGAAGCGTCAGTTTGTCACGTATGTCGGTCAACAGCCCGGGCAGTGGTTTACGGCAGCCGCACTGATCATCTGGCCCGTGAGGGCAGTAAGCGATATGCGCTATATGACCACCTTCCGCCTGCACCAGAGTATGCAAACGCTCGTGCATGGCACTGAGCGTGGCGTCATCGTAGTAGCCACGAGCGATGCCGGATTGATTGGTGGCCACTGCCACGGTAAAGCCTGCCTGGGTTAACCGCGCAATCGCGCGAATGGCAGACGGGTAGGGGATCCACTCGTCCAAGGATTTGATATAGGCATCCGAGTCGTGATTAATCACGCCATCGCGGTCCAGTATCACGAGTTGCTGAGCGGTGATCATAAGGCTCCCTTCAAGAAAACGTCTCTGCTTAGCGTAAGCGCTGACGAGGCAATGAACGAGTGTTTCACGTGAAACACTCCATTACTCAATAGAAAGCCCGGCTTGTCAAAAGCCGGGCTGTCGGTTGTGCCTCTAGAGCAGTCGATGCGCTCAATCCTTCACCGTCTTACTGGGGGAGCTGAGAGATATCGGCTACTTCCAGGAACAGCGCTTGCAGGCTGGCCAGCAGGGCAAGGCGGTTACGGCGAATGGCATCGTCGTCCGCCATGACCATGACCTGATCGAAGAAAGCATCGACAGGCTCGCGGAGGGTGGCCAGCGCGTCTAGCGCCTGCTGGTAATTGCCTGCAGCAAACAGCGGCGCCACCTGCTGTTGGCTAGCCGTAACCGCTTCGAACAGGTCTTTTTCCGCCGCTTCTTGAAGAATCGAGGCGTCTACCTGAGTGCTGCCGTCGTGCTCCTGCTTGCTCAAGATATTGGAAACACGCTTGTTGGCAGCGGCCAATGCCGCGGCTTCTTCACGCTGGGCGAAGGCTTTCACGGCACGTAAGCGGCGCGCAAAATCCAGCGGTTTGGTCACCGGGCGAGCACGAACGGCGAGATACATCTCAGCAGAGATACCCTCCTCCTGGCCCCAGGCGCGGAAGCGGTCGAGCATGTAGGTCAACACGTCTTCTACGAGGCCCTCGGCTTTCGGGAGATTCTGGTGCTGGTCAGCAGTGACCTGCAGCAGCTCGCGTAGGTCGAGGTTCAACTCGCCTTTGACCAGGATGTTCAATACGCCAATGGACGCGCGGCGCAGGGCGAAGGGGTCCTTGGCGCCGGTGGGGCGTTGACCAATACCGAAAATGCCTACCAGCGTATCCAGGCGGTCGGCCAGAGCCAGCGCTTGGCCGGTCAAACTGTGCGGAATCGCGTCGCTGGCAAAGCGAGGTAGATACTGCTCCTCCAGCGCCTGGGCAACCTCCGCCGGTTCGCCATCCTGCTCGGCGTAGTAGCGGCCCATAATGCCCTGCAGCTCGGGGAATTCGAGCACCATTTCGGTAACGAGATCACATTTGGCCAGGGCCACAGCGCGTTGCGCATGAGCCACGTCACCCTGGATGCGCTCAGCGATGAAAGTGGCGATGGCCGTGCTGCGGCGGGCCTTGTCCGCCAACGTGCCCAACTGCTGCTGGAAGACTACGCTTTCCAGTTGCGGTATGCGTGAGCCCAGCGTTTGCTTCCGGTCGGTATCGTAGAAGAAGGCGGCATCCGCCAAGCGCGGACGAATAACCTTTTCATTACCGGAGATCACCTGGTCGGGATCCTGGCTCTCGATGTTCGAGATGGTGATGAACAGCGGCTTCAACTTGCCCTGATCATCCAGCAGGTGGAAGTATTTTTGATTGGCCTTCATCGAGGAAATCAGGCACTCGGCAGGTACTTCCAGGAAGCGCTCGTCGAAGCTGCCGGTGAGCGCCACGGGCCACTCCACCAAACCGCTCACCTCGACCAGCAGGTCTTCATCGATGACGGCGTTGGCTTCCTGAACCTCGGCCTCGGCGAGCACCTGCTCACGAATACGCTCGCGGCGCTGCTGGCGGTCGGCCAGAACGTAGGCATTCTCGAGTGCCGCTAGATAGTCATCGGCGTGCTCGAGCTGGATGGCATCCGGCGCGTGGAAACGGTGGCCGTAGGTGGTACGGCTGGCTTCCAGCCCCAGCGCTTCTGCTGCAATGACGTCTTTGCCATACAGGGCCACGAGCCAGTGCACGGGGCGCGAGAACTCGACGCGGGACGCGCCCCAGCGCATATTCTTGGGCACTGGAAGCGAGTGTAGCGTCTTGCGCACCATCTCCGGTAGCAGCGCTTGAACGCTGTCACCTTGCTGCTGCTCGCGGTAGCCAAGCCAGGTGCCTTTATCGGTTTCCAGATGGATCAGATTCTCCACGCTGACACCGCAGGAGCGAGCAAAGCCTTCCGCCGCCTTGGTGGGGACGCCGTCTTTGAAAGCGGCGGCCAGCGCGGGTCCGCGACGCTCTACTTCGCGATCCGGCTGTTTGTCGGCGAGTCCGGTAACTTTCACGGCTAGGCGCCGAGGGGTGGCGTAGGCGGTCACCGCCTCGAAGGGAATCTCGGCGTCCTGCAGACCTTTTTCGATGCCATCGGCAAAGGCGTCTGAGAGCGCGTCCAGCGCGGTCGGCGGAAGCTCTTCTGCGCCCAGTTCTAATAAAAGCGTATCAACGGCCATTATGCGTCTCCCTGCTCGGCGAGCTCATCTTGTAACAGTTCACGGCGCAATTCCTCCGATGCCATGGGGAATCCTGCTGCTTTACGAGACTCGAAGTAGGCAGTGGCAACATCACGCGCCATGGTGCGCACGCGCAAAATGAAGCGCTGACGCTCGGTCACAGAAATGGCGTGGCGCGCATCCAGCAGGTTGAAGGTATGCGACGCTTTGAGCACCTGCTCGTAGGCGGGCAGCGGGAGGCTCGCGGCCAGCAGCTTGCTGCACTCTTTTTCCTGATGGTCGAAGGCAGCAAAGAGCTGCTCGACGTCGGCGTGCTCGAAGTTATACGCCGACTGCTCGCGCTCGTTTTGCAGGTAGACATCGCCGTAGCTGACTTTGCTGCCGTCCGGCGCGATGGCCCATACCAGGTCGTAAACGCTCTCCACGTTTTGCAGGTACATGGCGATACGCTCGAGTCCGTAGGTCAACTCGCCGGTGACGGGGTAGCACTCGATACCGCCCGCCTGCTGGAAGTAGGTGAACTGGGTTACTTCCATGCCGTTGAGCCATACTTCCCAGCCCAATCCCCAAGCGCCGAGCGTCGGGGATTCCCAGTTATCTTCTACGAAGCGCACGTCGTGAATCAGCGGGTCAAGTCCTAAACGCTTCAGCGAACCCAGATACAGATCCTGCAAGTTGCTGGGCGAAGGCTTCATTACCACCTGAAACTGGTAATAGTGCTGCAGGCGATTGGGGTTCTCGCCATAGCGGCCGTCGGTTGGGCGGCGGGAAGGCTGAACGTAGGCAGCATTCCAGGTTTCTGGACCAATCGCCCGCAGGAACGTGGCGGGGTGGAAGGTGCCCGCGCCGACTTCCATATCGAGGGGCTGAAGGATGACGCAGCCCTGTTCTGCCCAATACTGTTGCAGAGCAAGGATCAAGCCTTGAAAGGTCGACACATCGGGTGTCGATTGGTTTGTCGAAACACTCATCGCGGAAAGCACCGTTGGCCATGAATTCATAAGCCGTCAAGTATACAATCACAGGCAGATGGGTTATAGGCACGTTAGCCAAAGAGCCGCTTTTGGTAAGGAGAACGAGATGATCGTGGTAACAGGCGGGGCCGGGTTCATCGGCGCCAATATTGTCAAAGCGCTAAATGCTCGCGGCCGTGACGATGTGATGGTGGTCGACGACCTGCGCGATGGCACCAAATTCGTCAATTTGGCGGACTGCACGCTGGCTGACTACTTGGATAAAGACGATTTCATCGCCCGCGTGAAAGCCGCGCTACGTGGTGAAACAGTGGACTTGCCCACCATCGATGCGATTTTCCATGAAGGGGCCTGTTCGGACACCACCGAGTGGGACGGGCACTATATGATGGAGAATAACTTCGAGTACTCCAAAGTGCTGCTCAACTACTGTGAAAAACTGGGCATCCCTTTTCTGTACGCATCGTCGGCGGCGACCTACGGTGGCAGCGAGGTGTTCAAGGAAGCGCCGGAGCATGAGAAGCCGCTCAACGTCTACGGCTACTCCAAGCTACTGTTCGATCAGCACGTTCGCTCGCGCTGGAACGAGCTGACGACTCAAGTGGTAGGTTTCCGCTACTTCAACGTTTACGGGCCGCGAGAGCAGCACAAAGGCAAGATGGCCAGCGTTGCCTATCACAACCATCTGCAGATCCGTAACGGCGAAACGCTGAAGCTGTTCGGTGCTTACAGTGGCTATGAGGCGGGCATGCAGAGCCGCGACTTCGTCTACGTGGGCGATGTGGTCGATGTGAATCTCTGGTTTTTGGATAACCCTCACGCATCAGGCATCTTCAATTTGGGCACCGGGCGTGCCGAGCCGTTCAAGGCGATTGGCGAAGCGGTCATCGATTTTTACGGTCAGGGCGAGATCGATTACATTCCCTTCCCCCAAGAGTTGAAAGGGCGCTACCAAAGCTACACGCGTGCCGATATTAGCCAACTGCGTGCGGCAGGTTGTGACGTGGAATTCAAAACCGTCGCCCAGGGCGTCAAGGCGTACTTGGAGTGGTTGAATGGCTAACTCGGCCAAGCGGCTGCTGGTCGTCGGTCCTTCCTGGGTCGGCGATATGGTCATGGCGCAGAGTCTGTTCATGACGTTGAAGGCGCGCTATCCAGGCGCCACGCTAGGTGTGGTCGCTCCGGGATGGTCCCAGCCGATCTTAGAGCGCATGCCTCAAGTGGACGAAGTGCTACCGCTGGCGGTAGGCCACGGAGAGTTTGGCCTTGCCAGCCGTCGCGAGCTGGCGGCACGGCTACGCGGTCGCTTCGATCGCGCCATCGTTCTGCCGCGCTCTTGGAAGGCCGCCTTGGTGCCCTTCATGGCCCGCATTCCTGAGCGCGTGGGTTTTTTGGGAGAGCACCGCTACGGCTTGCTAAAAGAGCGTCGCAAGCTCGACAAGCAGGTGCTGGATCAAACCGTCAAACGGTTCGTCTCGCTGGGGCTGCCATTGGAAGAGGCACAAAGCGGGCAGTTCTCGATTCCCAAGCCACGGCTCACCATTGACCGTGATAACTTGGTGAATTTGCGCCTGAGCCATACGCTGTCCTCTCGTCCCGCCATCGGCATGATGCCCGGCGCGGAGTATGGTCCTGCCAAGCAGTGGCCGTTGGCGTATTTTCATCAATTGGCTGCGAGACTGATCGACGATGGTTTCGAGATTCGCGTGCTAGGCGGAGCGAAAGATCACCCTGCAGGGCAGAGCATCGTGAATGGCTTGCCGCATGCGCATAATTTATGCGGAAAAACACAGCTGGCCGATGCCGTGGACCTTTTGGCCGACTGTCGCCAGGTCGTTACCAACGATTCAGGGCTCATGCATGTCGCGGCGGCGGTAGGGGTGCGCATCCAAGCGCTATATGGCTCGTCATCGCCCGCCTATACGCCACCGCTAACGGATAACGCGGACATCCACTACCTCGGGCTCTCCTGTTCGCCGTGCTTTCAGCGTACCTGCCCGTTAGGCCATACGAACTGCTTGAACGAGCTAGGCGTAGAACGGGTGTATCAGGCCATGCGCACCTAGCGCATGATCTCCATTTCGTCAGCTTGATCGGCGGGTGTTTCGATGATCTGATCGGTGGCGCTCTCTTCAGGCGCACGCCGCTGAGGGGTTAGCCCGTCCCAAAGGCGATGCTGCAGCGCGGTCTCCTCCCGTAGACGTTCATTCAGCGCCTCCAGCCCATGAATCTCGACCAGCGTGGGTTGGCTGCCAAGTAGTGAAGCGCCAAGGCCCGCGCGGTGATCGTTCAATGTGAGGCCCATAGCGTCGAGGATCGTGGGGAAAACGTCTAGCATGGTGGCGCCTCGCCTTACTCGCTGCGGACGGATATCCTCGCCCAGCATGATGAGCGTATTGTCGCGATCCAAGGTGGTGAGCTGATCCCACACCGACACGCGCATGGTGAGATGATCACTGAGTACCACCACTAGCGTGTTTTCCAGCAGTCCTTCTTGCTCTAACCGTTCAACGAGGTCTCGGGCTTGGCGCGCAGAGCACTCTACCGAGTAGAGAATATCCTGACCATCGAATTCGCCCTGGCGGTCCAGACAGGTTTGCGAGGGAAAACCGCTGGGCGCATGGCCCGCAATGCTCAGGTTCACCACGGCCCAAGGACCGTCATCCTCCTCGCTCAGTCGACGTATTTCGTCGACGGTCACATCGTATAGTGTATCGTCATAAAGACCCCAACTGTTCACATACTCAGGATCCTCGAGATCCGGTAGCAGTTCTTCTTTACCTTTGACGGTATCGAACTGGTGACCACGATAGAAAAGCCCTTTACCAGCAAACTGCGTGCTGGCGCCTCCCAAAAAACTGAGCCGGTAGCCCTGACCGGCCAGCACGTCTCCCAGACACTCAACGCCGGGTACGACTTGGCTGAGCGGTTCGAACTGACTATCGTGCAGCAGGCCGGCGGGCATGAGGGGGACGCCGCACTGGCTGGCGATCATCCCAGCCATGGTCCAGCCCGTATTCTCCATCTGCTGAATGCCCTCGAACACCAATCCGCGCTCGCCCAGTGCCGCTAAATCTGCGTAGGCGTCGCCAAATAGCTCGTTGCTATAGGTGCGCTCCATGCTCTCCAGGTACATCAGCAGTAGGTTGGGTGCATTGGGTTGGTCGCCGGTGGGTGGCGCAACATAGCGTCGATCTAGCCAAGCGCCATCGTCCGTCACTATCGCGGCGCTGCGTTGACCAATGCCGTAGAGCAGTGGGTTGGCCGCCAATAGCGCGATGGCAAAGAAGCGCTCGGTCAAACGCCAGCGCTGATCGTGGCGCGACAACCACGTCACCGATACCAGCACCGCCAACACGGTGAGCGTGTAGGTCAGTGCCAGCAGCATTTTACCTGCCCCGCCATGCTCCGCCATGCCCGCCTGTAAATGAAAAAACACCGCCCCGAGGTCGACGTTTCCGAAGCTGTCGGCCAAATAAACATAGACGCTGAATAGGCTAAGTGGCAGCAGCGACCATGGCCACATTGGACGGTAGCGTGCGTTGATCGGCGCGCCCCAGCGCAGCTTGAGCCCCACCCCAATCCATGCCGCTGCTATCAAAAAGAGCGTCCACCAGGGCAGACGCGTGAGTACGGTGACGGCATAGCCAAGGCTAAGACCCATGACGACGAGCGGTAGCCAAGGGGTGAGTTTGAGTGACCGTGAAGCGAACATCCTGTATCCCTTTTCAGAACGTGCTAAATGAAGCGTCAGCTTATCAAAAGTCGCGCCCCGTGGCCGTGTTAGCATGTCACTAAAATGGGCAGGATCACGGACGAGCCGTGTATGCCTCAAACTGAGTGGGTAAAGGTGAGACGTGTCTATTTCCGCTGTGTTGATTGTCAAAAACGAAGCGCACCACTTACGTGAGTGTCTGGAAACGCTGACGTGGGCTGATGAAATCGTCGTGCTGGATGCGGGCAGCCAGGATGCCACGTGCGAGATTGCGCGAGAGTTCACCCAGAATGTGAACGTCAACGCCGACTGGCAGGGGTTTGGCATTCAGCGCCAGCGGGCAGAAGCCCTGGCAAACGGTGAGTGGATTTTGATGGTCGATGCCGACGAGCGCGTGACGCCTGAATTGCGTGACAGCATTGAGGCGGCCATTCAGCAGCCTCCCGCTGCCTATAGCGTGAGCCGCCTATCGTGGTGCTTCGGCCGCTTCATCCGCCACTCGGGCTGGTACCCAGACCGCGTGCTGCGTCTCTACCCAAGAGGTCAGGCGGGCTATAACGCCGCGCTGGTGCATGAAAAGCTAGTACTCAACGAAGGCTTGGCCGAAAAGCCGCTATCCGGTGACCTGCTGCACTACACCTATCGCGACCTGCGCCACTATCTGGAGAAATCCGCCCACTATGCCCAGGCTTGGGCAGAGCAGCGCGCCGCCCAGGGGAAAACGGCCACGCTAGGGCAGGGCATGGGTCACGGGTTGGCTTGCTTCCTCAAGATGTACGTGCTGAAAGCAGGCTTTAAAGATGGCAAGCAGGGGCTATTGCTGGCGCTGCTCTCCGCACATTCCACTTTCGCCAAGTACGCCGATCTCTGGGTGCGTACCCGCACTGCCGACAAGCAGCGCTGAAATCCGTTCGGCGGCGTTGCCGAGGTCGATCGTGGTCATATCCTGTTGGTCGGCATCAGCAGGGGGGCTAAACGCCAGACGCTTTTCCGCTCGGTTGCAGGTTTGCCAGCGCAGCGGCGTAGCGGAGCGTTTGGCGGGATAAAAACCCGCCGTGGCGATATCGAGACAGCCTGCAATATGCAGCGGCCCGGTCGAGCCGGCAATCAGCATATCCGCTCCGCCAAGCTGCAGTGCAAAGGCATCCACGCTGGGAGTTGCTGGAAAGTGGTCTGCCTCGACGCCTTTTTCGGCTAGTTGTTTCCTCAAGTCTTGTGCCTGTGGCTGTTCACTGGGGCCAGCGCTGATGAGCCAGCGTAGTGGCAGAGGCTGGCACTGTCGGTGAACGTGAGCGATCAGCTCGGCGTACTGCGCAACCGATAGATTGACCGCCGAGCCGCCGCTGCCAGGATGAACCACCACCACGCGTTCTGAGGTGTCGTTGGCCAACGTTTGGCGTTGGACAAGACGCTGCGCGCCATCCATCGGCCAGAACGGGGGCGAAGGCAGGGTGGTCAGCGTTAACGACAGTCGAGCCAACAGTTTACAGGCCAAGTCGACGTTGTACTGGTACTCGGGTTTGGCGGAATGGGAGCGGCGTTGGCGTATTCGCACGTTATAAAACACCTGTGCCCACTTGGTTGCAGGGGCAACGCGCAGCGGAATGCCTGCTTTCATGCCTAGCCAACCGATACGCGGTGTCGAAAACAGCGTTAGCAGTGCATCGAATTTCGATTGTTTCACGTGAAACAATAGCGCCTGCTGCGTCGCTTTATCAGCCTGGCTACCGGGGTCGATGATGACGTCATCGACCCATGGGCACGCCTTGGCTAAGGGGGCTGTATAGGCAGGCACCAGCACGGTCACGTGGGGCATAGGCGAGGCCTGTTTCAAGCACGCTAGCGCTGGCCACGCCAGCATAAAATCGCCGATTTTGTCGTTACGGACGACAAGCAGTTTCTGCGCCATGATTTAGGCCCCGTTAAAAGCAGCCTGTATACTACAAGAGATTGTAAGGATTGTTTAACGGTGCGCGGCTAGGTAGGGCATGCGATGGCGAAGAAGGTACTGCAACTGTGTCTTTCTGATGGCAAAGGCGGAATGGAGCTGTATGTCGATCGGGTGATTGAAGACCTAGTGTCTGAAGGCTGGGAGGTCAGGGGCATCTGCCTGAAAGATACCAAGGTAGAGAGCTATATGCAGCGTAAGGAAGTGCCCTATAAAGCCTTTTCGAGCAACGGCCAGGCGCTGTCCCAGCTATTCTCGATCCGCCGCTGGCTCATCAAGGAGGGCATTTCCGTCATTCACTGCCATAAATCGAGTGATCTGCGCCTCACCACCTTGTTGAAAGCACTGCTGCCGACACTAAGGATCATCTACACGGACCACGTGGGCGGGCAGCGGCCGAAAAAAAGCCCCTATCATCGCATGGCTTATGGCTGCGTGGACCGCGTGCTGTCTATCAGCCAGGCAACATACCAGCGCAATATCCGTAATTTGCCGCTTCCCCAGGAGCGGGTGGTGTGTTTGCCCCACGGCGTCGATATCGATAAGTACCAGCCCAATCGTGACCCCGCAGCCATCACGGCTAAGCGCGAAGCACTGAATGTTCCGGCCGATGCTGTATTGATCGGTCTGCCTGGCCGCGTGACGCCGGGTAAAGGCCAAGACATATGGGTAAAAGCGCTGCTGGAATTAGACCCCTCGCTCCATTTCTATGCGCTCTCGATCGGAGGCACGGACTATGCCTCGGGGGGTGTGGAGACATTTTATGCCGAGTTGCAGCGCACCATCGCGGGCACGCCGCTGGCGGATAAGATCGCCTTTCTAGGGCATCGCAGTGACCTGACGGAGATTCTACCCGTGCTGGACGTGGTGTGTATTCCTTCGGAAAACGAAGCGTTCGGTCTGACGATCATCGAGTCCATGGCCTGCGGTATGCCGATCATAGGCTCGAATACCGGGTCGTTGCCGGAGCTAGTAGATGCTGATTCCGGGGTGTTGGTAGGCCCGTTTGACGTGCCCGCCTGGCGCGATGCCATGACCACGTTGATTCGCGAAGCCGACACACGCAAGGCCATGGGACTGGCCGCTCGGCGACGAGTCGAAGAGCGCTTCAGCAACAAGCAGCACGTAAAGCGCTTGATCGAGATCTACTCGGCGTCGGCATAGCCTGAGTAAAGCGGCGCCATCAGACGCTTCTCTTGGCCAGGGGCAAACTTCGCCACCGAGCGCTCCAGCCGCTGCAGGTTACGTGCCTGCCACTTGCCAGGCGGGCGCAGTCGGCAGCGGTCGAGATCGATCAGCCAGGGCTTGCCAGCCTCATCCACCAGAATGTTGCGGGCGTTGAGGTCGACATGGTCCAAGCCCGCTTGATGAAATCGCTTGATCATTGCGCCAACGCGCTTTAATAGCGCCTCGTCAGCCTCTTCATTGGTGAGGAGTGAGGCGAGCGCCCGAGCGCTGGGGATGCGCACGGTCAGCAGTGCCGCCTCATAAGTCAGCCCAAACCGGGTGACACAGCAGGCCACCGGACGCGGGACGGGCAGGCCTTGCTCATACAGTGCGGCGGTCAAACGCATTTCACGAAACGCCCGGGTTCGCTCGGCCCCCAGCCACACATAGCGCTGCTGGCTGAGCTTGGCGATAAGCCCGCCGCGCTGGTAAGGGCGCAGCACCCACTGCTCGTCGTCGCGCGCCTTCAGGAACAGGCTGCTACCTCGGCCCGGCGCTTCGCCGACCACCAGACCTCGCGTTCGCCAGTACGCTGCCTCGAACAGCGCCGCGCTTAGGGGGTGAACCGGGGAGGAGAGTTGGTGTGTTGCGCAGGCGTCACTTAAACTGTCTGCATCGTGTAGAATCAGCCCATTTTTCTGCCGGAGTGCCGCTAAGCGCATGAAGCCCTCTCTGCCTGTTCAACCAAACCATATTGCCATTTTGCGCCTCTCCGCGTTGGGAGACGTGTGCAATCTCGTGCCAACGGTGCGAGCGTTGCAGCGCCAGTGGCCGCATGCGCGCATTACCTGGATTATCGGCAAGGGGGAGCACAGTTTACTGGCCGGGCTTTCCGGGGTCGAGTTCGTCGTGTACGACAAAGCGACCGGGCTTACCGGCATGCGGGCCATCTGGCGTGAGCTGGCCGATACCCGCTTCGACGTACTGCTGCATATGCAACAGGCCATTCGCGCCAGCGTGCTCTCGCTTGGTCTCAAAGCCAACGTCCGGGTAGGGTATGACAAGGCCCGTGCCAAGGACGCTCAGCACTGGTTCACCCAGCACCAGTTGGCTCCCCATGCGAATGCCCATGTGCTGGAGTCGTTCATGGATTTTGCCCGTCTGCTGGGCGTCGAAGACGACCGCTTGGAGTGGAATCTTGCGGTGCCTACCATCGCCTACGAAGAAGCCAGAGGGATCAGTGGTGACACGCCTTACTTGGTGATCAACCCCTGTAGTAATGCGCGGCTACGTAATTTTCGCAACTGGTCGGTGGAAGGGTATGCGAGCGTGATTGAACACGCCTGGGTACAGCACGGTCTGAAGAGCGTACTCACGGGGGGCGGCAGCCCCTTGGAGCGCGAAATGGGCGACCAGATCGAAGCGCTCTGCCAGTCGGGTAGCGTCATCAACGCCATCGGCGGCACCTCATTGAAAGGTGTCCTGGCGCTGATCGATAACGCCCGCGCAGTGATTGCTCCGGATACCGGCCCAGCCCATATGGGTAATGCCATGGGCACGCCGACGCTTGGCCTCTATGCCACCACTAACCCTCAACGGGCTGCGCCCTATCTGTGGCGCGATTTTGCCGTCGATGCCTACCCCGATGCGGTACGCACTTATCTGCATAAATCGGTGGACGAAGTGAGCTGGGGGCAGCGGGTGCGCCATGCCGATGCGATGGACTTGATCAAAGCGGACGACGTCATTGCCAAGTTAGACGCGCTGCTGGCGCACAGCGCAGCACACACCACAACAGGACTCTCGGATGAAAGTTGATCTAACCGCCCTGGAACATGCCCGCGTACTGGTGGTCGGGGATGTCATGCTCGACCGCTACTGGCACGGCGGCACCTCGCGGATCTCCCCGGAAGCGCCGGTGCCCGTGGTACGCGTGGAAGATGCCGATGACCGGCCCGGCGGCGCCGCCAACGTGGCGCTCAACGTGGCGTCCTTGGGCGGGCACGCCGCGCTGGCGGGTCTGGTGGGCGAGGATGACAATGCCGAGCTGCTCTCAAAGCGCTTGGCGGCAGCCAATGTAAGCACTTACTTCCAACGCAGCCCTGATATACCCACGATTACCAAGCTACGCGTGATGAGCCGTAACCAGCAGCTGCTGCGCCTGGATTTCGAGCAGCGTCTCGACAGCGTGGATACCAGCGCCCTGCTGGCACAAGTGGAACAGGCACTGCCCGAATGCGACGTGGTGATCCTGTCCGATTACGGTAAGGGCACGCTCAATCAAGTGGAGCATTTAATCGACATGGCGCGTCAGCACGGCAAGCGGGTGCTGATCGATCCCAAGGGGCAGGATTTCACCAAGTACCGAGGGGCTAGCCTGATTACCCCCAACCTCACCGAATTCGAGGCCGTGGTGGGGCCTTGCGCCACGGACGCCATTCTTGCCGAGCGTGGCGAAGCGCTGCGTGCCGAACTCGAACTCGAAGCGCTGTTGATTACCCGCAGCGAAAAAGGGATGACGCTGATCCGTGAAGGCCATGCGCCGCTGCATCTGCCCACCCGTGCCCAGGAAGTGTTCGATGTGACCGGTGCCGGTGACACCGTGATTGGCCTGATGGGGTTAGCGCTAGCCGCTGGCCACTCGCTGCCGGAAGCAATGATGCTGGCGAACCTCGGCGCGGGCTTAGTGGTGGCCAAGCCGGGCACCGCCACGCTCTCCATTGCTGAGCTCTACACCGCGCTGCACGGCGATAAGCTGGCCGAATTTGGCGTGATTACGCAGGCAGCATTGGTGGAGGCCGTGCGCGCCGCGCAGCGTCGCGGCGAGCGCGTGGTGATGACCAACGGCTGCTTCGATATTCTGCATGCGGGCCATGTGGGGTATTTAGAGCAGGCCAAGCGCCTAGGCGACCGCCTGATTGTGGCGGTGAACGACGACGCCTCCATTGGCCGCTTAAAAGGGCCAAAGCGCCCCATCAACCCGCTGAACCGGCGGATGCAAGTACTGGCCGGGCTTGGCGCGGTGGATTGGGTGGTGCCGTTCAGTGACGACACGCCTGCCGCCCTGATCGAGCAGGTACTGCCGGATATCCTGGTCAAAGGCGGTGACTACCGCCCCGAGGATATTGCTGGCGGCAGCGCCGTGATCGCCAACGGTGGCGAGGTCAAGGTGCTGGGCTTCGAAGATGGCGTGTCCACCACGGCAATGATCAGCTCGATCCTGGATCGCGAAAGCTAATGGCCCGCTGGCCACGGCTGGCCTACTCAGCGGCGCTGTATGGCTTAGCGCCGCTGATTGGCTGGCGCATCTGGCGTGAGCAAGTGCCCACTTACTCACGGCTCCAGCGGTTGGGGCTGCGCCTTGAACCACTGCCACCCGAACCGCGCCTTTGGCTGCACTGTGCCTCGGTAGGCGAGGTACGCGCTGCCCGCCCGCTGATCGAAGGGCTACTGGCGCGCTTTACTCACCACAGCCTGCTGCTGACCACCATGACGGCTACCGGCGCCAGACAGGCACAGGCGTTGATAGCAGAGCAGGGTACTGCCGACCAGACGCGTCTTGCCCACCGTTTTCTGCCGTTGGATTTTCCCGGCGCGGCCAGGCGTTTTGTGGCTTGCGTACAGCCGGACCTTGCCATCCTGTTTGAAACCGAGCTGTGGCCGAACCTGCTTCACGCTTGCCATCGGCAGGCGGTGCCCGTTGTCGTAGTGAACGGCCGACTATCACCCCGCGCGTTTGGCCGCTACCAGCGTTTGCGCCCGCTGATGCAGGGGGCCTTGGCCAACGTGACGTGGCTGGCCGCTAAATCACCAGAAGACGCCGAGCGTTTTCAAGCGCTGGGCTGTGCCGCTGAATCGATCTCCGTGGTGGGATCGCTGAAATTCGAGCAAGCCTTACCTGAAAGGGCGCTGGAAGAGAGTGAGCGCTTACTTCATGCGTGGGGTCAGCGTCCCGTCTGGGTCGCGGGCTCAACACGCGATGGTGAAGAAGCGCTGCTGCTCACGGCCCACCGCCAACTGCTTGAACGCTTTCCAGACGCACTGCTGGTGCTGGTGCCTCGCCACCCTCAGCGCTTTGACGAGGTGGCGGCACTGTGCGAACGCGAGGGCTGGGCAATGAGCCGCCGTAGCCAGCAGCAGCCTGTCACGTCCGCCACCCAGGTCTACCTGGGCGATACGCTGGGCGAGCTGGCGATGCTGTACGGCGCGGGGAGCGTGGCTTACGTAGGCGGAAGCTTGGTGCCACTGGGCGGGCATAACGTATTGGAGCCTGCCGCACTGGGTAAGCCCGTACTGTGCGGGCCGTCGCTGGAGAACTTCAGTGATGTTGCCGAGCCGCTGTTGGTGGCCAAGACACTGACGGTGGTAGCTTCCCACGATGCACTCGCCAGTGCGCTGGTAGATGCCTTTACCCACCCGGCCCGCGCCCTGCAGGCGGGCCAAGCGGGTAAGGCGGTCATTAAAGCCCAACGCGGGGCGCTCGCGCGTACCTTAACGGGTATTGAGCAGATGATCTCGATGCCGTCTTGATAGTAAGCATTCACTCCCTTCTTGCCCTGGCGGCCTACTTATGGGGCTGCAGCATGAACGTTTGGAACGTGAGCTGCTCAAACTCATGATCGAGTACCGCAAGCCCCACCAGCGACGTAAACAGCAGTGACAGCGCATAGCCATAGCCGTAAAACACTGGCCCTAGCATCTGGCTGAGCAGGGTGAGAAGCACATTGGCGATGAAAAATAGCAGGCATAGCCACAGCGCGGGTTTTAGGCGGTCGAGATAAAATAGCACGTTGAGGATTGCCATAAACAGTACTTGTATGGCGACTGCCACGATGTCGATATTAAATAGCGGCAGATACCAGTGGGAAAAACCGAGCCAGGAAAAAAGCATCGGTCCGCTGAGCAGTAAGGCCACGACCGTTATGCCCTGCACTTTAAAGATGTCATAAATGCCGTGCCGTACGCTGGCCATCATCTCACCGCGCAGGTCCTCAATATGCAGCAGCGTATCGCCTTGGCGTATGGCGTCGTAATACGCTTGGCAGCGCTCTGCGAAATCCGTCTCCATACGCATGATGAATACGGCCATGCCCGGTACGATGGAGAGGTACGCCAAGAAGATCGGCAGGTCGTAAATGGGTGAGGCGCGCAGCGGGCCAATAATGGTCTCCGAGGTGCCAGAGTGAAACCAAAAGACGAGCTTGTCTGCCCAGATACCGAGCTGATAAAACAAGCCAATGGCCATCAGCGCCCGCTGACACTGCCCTGCGCGGTGCAGGTCAAAGGCCCATAGCCGATCGCTTGGGTAGTGGCGAATCACCATCGCCAGCAGCGTAAAGAGCAGCAGGCTCTGGCCCAGCACAAAGCTCCCCAGTAACCCTATCAATCCGTAGCTGCTCAGCAGCATGCCACCCACGAAGGTGGCGCCATAGCCAAACGCAAAGGCCCACAGGACTTGGCGATAGGCCTTAACACCGGCAACGAACACCGTGACGCACCAGATCATGCTCAGCACGATAAAGCTCATCAGCATTTCAAGCTGATAAAGCCATGGCGTGCCTTGAAAGGTGAACCATAGAAGGCTTGTCCCGACGCTGGCCGCGACGAGTACCACCAGCGTGAGCAGACCAAACAGGTTCGGCAGAATCGCGCTGTCGCGCTTTTCAAACAGGCGGTCGGCCACAAAGCGGGTAAACAGCAGCTGCACCAGTGACGTTAGCAGCAGTGAACTAGCCACCAGCCAAGTCACCGAGACCAAAAACTCCGTTACATGGGCACTGCCACTGGGACTGGTCGCTGCGGACAACACCCCAAGCGCCATGACTGCCAGTATCGACAGCACCCAGGGCCCGGAACTGATCAAGCCTGCGTAGCCATAGGCACGCAGCAGGCTGACGTAGCTGTCCTGGCGCAGTAATCGCCGAAGCTCAAAACCAATGCCTGCCATAACCCCCTCCTCAACTAGGTATTAGCGCCTGCCAAGCGCGGTGAACAGGCGAGCTGCTGCCGTCATCGGGAGGGCGTCGGGGTACATGACCTCGTCATACAGCTGCAGATAGCGCGCCATCATTAAGGCCTCGGTATAGTCGGCCTCTACGCGGGCGATGCCTGCTGCGCGAGCGTCCAGCCATCTAGCGGGCTGCGTTAGCAGCTGCTCCATGGCATGGGCAGTGGCCATGGGGTTGGCGATGGGCACAATATGGCCCGCTGCCTGCTGTTGAGCAGGGTCGCCGATGACCAGCTCCCGGCAGGCGCCCACATCGCTGCACACCACCGGTATACCCGCCGCCATGGCTTCCAGTACTACCAGCGGCTGAGCCTCGCTAATAGAGGTCAGTACCACTAAGCGCACCTGGGCCAGTATCTCCTCGGTACGTTGGAAGCCAAGAAACCGCACCTGCTTTTCAACGCCTAGCTGCTGGACTAAATCGCGGCACTCTTGGGCGTAAGCTGGGTCTTCACTGTCGGGTCCAACAATCCAGCCCTGGGCTTCAGGGACTTGGCTGATAAGCTGGCGCATCGCGCGAATGAAGGTCTTGATATCTTTGATGGGGGTCACGCGGCCCAGCAGCGCCACGATCGGTTGCTGGTTGTGGGCGGTCGCGCTGCGCAACGGGGCGAAGCGCTCGATCTGAATCCCGTTGGGAATAATCCGCGTGCGCGCCTTCTCGGCACCGTCTTGTATCTGCCGTAGGCGGTTGCCTTCGTGTAGCGTGGTAATGTGCGAAGCGCTGGCATAGGTCATTCGGCCAAGGCCCTGGAAAAAGCGAATCCACATCTGGCGCAGGTAGCCCGTATGGATCTGAAAACCGTGGGATAGCGCATCGGTGGAGGTTTTGATCCACTTTGCCTCTAACAGGTCAATCTGCCGCTCCTTGGTATAAATGCCATGTTCGGTAATCGCGAAGGGGAGGTGGTGAATATGGTGCGCCAGCGCGCCGAGAAATCCCGCGTAACCGGTGGAAATGGCATGTAGGCAGCGCCCTTTAGGCAGTTTTTGCGCAATGCTGGCCAGCAAAAAGAGCGGCGCATGAATATTGCGCACCGACCAAAAGTAGTCGATGAACGAGGGCTCGGTGACGTGGGTCAGGTAGTGGTCAACGATTTGCTGCCAAGCCGCCTGGCTATGTAGAAAATCCTCGCGGCTCAAGCCGCCCCGTTGGCCAATCATTCGCGCCACATCACACAGGGCGCGTAGCGGGTCCTGCTGCTCAGGGTTGCGCAGGTTTTCGTGCAGCTCCTGCACGGTGTCGAACGTACTGAGATTGCCTCGACGCGCTTTGATGGCCGATAACGAGGGCAGGTCGTCCATTAGATAGTGGCACTCCAGATGCACCACGTTCGCGGGCCGCTCGAACAAAATACCCTGGTAGTGATCCGGTCGACCGCCCAAGAAAACCAATGCAAAGCGCAGTTGGGGCAGCCCTCGAATGAGCTGATCCACCCAAGCGCTCACGCCGCCTCGTACCATGGGGTAGGTGCCCTCGAGCAGTAAAATGACATCTGCCGGTGTATCGCGTTTACCCAGGGTGGGCCATGTCATCGCCAATACTCCATCAAGGGGTGTAGTACAGGGTGCTGCGCGGCGCTGGGGCTCAGCCGGGCAAGCTGCTCTTGCATGGCGTGGTAACGCCGGGTTTGGAAGGCCAGCTCCGCGCGGTAAGCGGCTAGGTCATCGTCCTCCATGCCTAGCAATGCGCACTGTGTAAACGCGGCGTCTGCGTCATCGAACGCTTTCAGTGCCAAGCACAAGCGACCGCGTAACAGCTGGCGATGGGCGGAGTTGGCAAGCCGAATGGCGGTATCGATCTCACTCAGTGCTTGGGTCAAATAAAAGTGTGCGGTGCTGCCTTGGGCGAGATGCAGATAGTCGTACTCCCAGTTCAGCATGGCGAGCGCTTCGGCATGATGGCCGTGAGGGTCACCATGTTGGTCACGGGTGGCCGTCAGCCGCTGAATACGCTCGTCTAAATCGCGCTCAATGTTGCTTAGCATGGAGTAAGCCAGCAAACGCACATCATCGGTTGGGTCTGCCAGCCCTAAGCGCAGTAGGCCAATGGCCTGCCTGGGTGGTAAATGGCGGCAAGCTAGAATGGCTTCTTGGCGTGCCACCGGGCTATCGGAGACGTTCAGGACGCTAGTGAGCCCTTCGCGCATAGCCATCGAATCAGCATTCGGGGGTGTCAGCGGCCGATAGGGAAGGGAGGGTAAATCTAGCGGTTGCCAAGCGCTAGGGCGTGCCGGGGCGGATAAATAGAGCGCGGGCACGACGGCTAGCAGTAAGCCGATAAAGGCAATGCCAGGCAGCAGAAACAGCAGCAAGAACAGCACCACTAGAGCGCCCAGTACGGGTTGCTGATAGTTGAGGGGGAGCGCCCGCCGAAGGCCTTCGGCCAGTAACACGCTTCCCGCCGCGTGCCCGGCCAGATGCGTTAGCGAGGGTGCCCCAACGCTTGCGCCCCAGCTATCCACTATCCCGTTATCCATTACCCAGCGATTGACTACCCACCCTTCTACCCCCAAGCCCGCTAACAGCCAGCACAGGCTTGTCAGCACGCGCCAACCGATATGGGGGCGCGCATTAGGACGGTACATGGGACACCTCGGCGTGATCGTGACGCGAGAGAAGCTTTTTGGCCGATAGTCGTCCGTCAATCACTTGGTAGCTGAGGCGAATGGCCTGACAGGCTTCGCCAAGACCAGGTTCAGAGGCCAAGCGTTCCTGCAGGCGCTCTGCGTATATGGTAAATGCGCGTGGCTGGGTTAAGGGGAGCAGCACATACAGGCGCCTTGGGAGACCTGCCTGACACACCATCCAGCTGCGATCCAGACCGCGCTGCTGCTGAGCGACGTTATCAACGGCCTGGTGCAGCTGGGCGTCGCTTAATGACTCCGCAAAATCGATGGCTACGAGCAGTGAGGTGAGCTGATGCTCTCGGGCATGCCGCACCCACTGCGCCACCAGCGAGCGCTGATGGCCCCCGCTGCCTTGGCTAGAGCACTGGGTGTGTCGAAGCATGTCACCTAGCTGGGCACCTAATACCGCCAGGAGGTGTAAATGACCGCGATGAAAATCAATGAACGGCATCGCCGTCACCGCCACCACGGCGTAAATTTGCTCTTCAACGTCCATGAGCGGTACGACGGCAAGCAGGGGAGCGTTATCAATATTGATGCCCTGGGCCATGGCGCTTTTCAGGCAGATCATACGGCGCTGTTCAAGGCAGGCCATTAGCATGGGGTCATGCCAATCCAGGGCTGTTTCCCCTCCAAACCACATTGCGGCCTGAGGCATAAGCCGTTGCTGCTGATCCACGGGCAACAGCACGGCTTGCTGAATGCGCGCGTGAAGCGCTAAAAAACCCAGCAGTTCATCACCATGCTGAGCCAGTGGATCCTGGTGTGAGGCAAGTGATAGGAACTTCTCTTCCAGTGCTCGCAGCGCATCACGCAAGGTAAACGGGTTGGCAGCCAGTCGCTCTGCCAGCTGATCGTGGGAGACACGCAGCAGCTGATAGTGGCGCACGAACTCCTCCAGGCGTGTTGATTGCGCACGGTGCAGAATGGCCATTTGCTGAAGACGCCGCCGCCACACATCCGCCATTTCACCTGCCACCATGCCCACCAAAATGAGCGCGATGGCAATCGGCAGCCGCTGGGCACGCTCGACGAACAAGTCGCCGTGATACCAAACACCTTCCAACCCCATGATGGTGACGCTGAGCAAGGCACTGACAAAGCCCAGGGCGAAACCGTAGCGCATCCCGACGAGCAGGGGGGCAATGGCCAGCAGCCACGTCAGGCCACTACCCAAAAGCAGCGGATCGTTTGGATTAATGATCCAGCCAATCACTGGCAGCGCTAGGGTGATGATGAGGGTTTCCAGATAGCGCAGCCAGCGGGGGGCAAGCGCGGGTTGCAGTTCGTCTATATGGGTGGCCATGGCAGACCCCTCTATTGCAAAGGCAGCGTGTCTAAGAGATCCGCCATGAGTTTCTGCGCGACGCCGCTAGTGGTACTAAACCCCCAGCCAGTGCGCGCGCCGCTGGCGCTCCACACGATGTCGCCGCTATTCACATCCACCACTCGCAGGCTCATACCAATCGCCGGTTCGCCATCTAATCCTGCTTTGTATTGCCACTCATCCACCGAGCCGGTGACGCCGTAGCGCACGCCTTGCTGCTGCGCCCAGGCAAGCGCTGCCTGGTAATCCTGGTCGCTGGGCAGGCTGAGTAAGTCCATGGCGTCTGGCCGTGGCGCTTGGCGGAGCGAGTGAATGCCGCGTTGCTGTAACAGGGTCATCAGGCTAGCTTCCGCTTTGTGTCCCGCAAGCGGTGTTTCAGAGTGATTGGCGAGGGGTAGCAGGGCCCAGCTGGCTTGTCGGCTGACGGGGTCAGAGCGATGCACATCGGTAACAGCGCAGCCGCTCAACCACAGGCTCAGCAGCACAAGCCACAAAAGAGGCTTTGATAGGTAGGTATGCATAGCGGTATCTCCGAGGGCGCTCGAGCGGCGCTGCAAGCAGTGGGTGGAGTAACGGCATGGCCGCTGGTTTACCTGTGACATGGCTAGTGCCCCAGAAAGTAGTGATAGGTCAGTGACACGCCCAGGCTAGTGTCACCCTCGCTGCCAGACCCTTGATCCGCTTCTAACTGCAGGCTGAGCGCATCGTTGCCAAATAGGCGACTACCGACAGCCAGGCGAGCGTTTAGCCCAATATCGTTATCGGGCAGCCGGTAGCCGGCCTCTAACCCGACTTCCAGCATGGGGGAGGCCAGCGTTGGCGATGTGGCGTACGGGTTGCCGCGGCGCAGTGTGACGCCCACCCCCATAAAGCTGCTGGTGTCGGTGAGTAAATCGGTGGCTTGGGTGTCTGCTGCGAGCCGCCGCTGAATATCGTCAGGCAGAGCGTCGTTGACACGGTAGTCGGCGTGGTTAGCGAGCAGGCTTATCTCTAGCTGCCGCGTTGCCCCTTTGATCAGCGCATGTCGCCAGGCGGCATCGACGCGGTAACCCTCTCCCAGGCTTGCGCGGGTTTCCCGGCTACGCAGGTCGATATGACTGGCGTTGAGGGTCAGGGTATCGCGGGCGGTGGGTGTCCACTCCAGCTGGGCTCCCACGCGATCCTCAATGGCCAGCAACCGTAGGCGCTCATTGATCTCTGAGGTTTGGCTAATCTCGCCATAGAGCGTACCGGCAAGGCGTGACGTAGCTTGCCAGCGCTGCGTCGCGCTGCCATAGGTGCGATTGACCCGGTCCGTTTGTAGTTGGCCAACGTTGAGCTGGGTATCGAGCCTGGGGCCATTCCAGCCCAGGGTTAATTCGCCTCCGCGCTCATCGGTGATACCGCTGCTATCAACGTCATTAGAAGGAGCATCCAACTGGCGTTGTACCAGCGTTAGCTGGCCCCAGAAGCGTTCGCCGCTGAGTTGGTAAACGGCTTCTTGTTCGGCAATCTCCAGCTCTCCCAGGCGTTGATAGGAAGCGCTGCTGGATAGCCGATGGGGCATGTCCTGGGCGAGCTCCACAAGGTCTTGGCGATGGTCTTCCCCTGCCTGGGTCAGCGTTTCTGCCAGTGCACGGGCATCCTGGCGGCGGTCAAGCTGGCGCATGATGGCCAGCCGGTCGGTGGCAGAAAGCGTGCGGCCTAGATCACTCTCCAGCAGCTGTTTTAGCGTATCGCGATCATTTTTTTCCATCGCCACGGCGAGCACTTGCCATGGCGGGCTGGGGAAGCCCAGAGCCTGGGCGCGCAGCAGCACATAGCGGGCATGGAGTGGACGCTGTAGGGCGATGTTGGCGTCGAATAACCACTCGCTCTCACGGGCTTGGGCGGGGGTGGTCGCAAACGCGTCGGCCACGATATGGCGATACCAGCCGTGTACGCTGTCTGGCCCCTGGCGCTGGGCAACCAGTGCCATCACTTGTATCTGTTCACGGCGTTGCTCACTGCTCAGCGGTGCGTCGAGATCTTTCAGCAGCCCAGGGGAGAGTTGGTTAAGGGCGGCGATACGGCGGGTAAAGGCAACGTTATGCTGGCCGCTTTGGTCTAGCGCGTCGGCGTAATAAAGCTGCTGCCAGTCATCCAGCACGCGGGCATCGCTGGCCATGGCGTACCACGTCAATGCGTGGTCCAAATTGCCTAAATAGCGATGGCCCTCTGCCATGGCGCTCATCATGGCGGGCGTATTGGCAGCGGTGGGCTGCCACTCTACGAGGCGTTGGCGCAGCACGTCCGACTCGCCTGCTGCGGCCAGGGCGTAAAGCATGCCCGCTTGTAGGCTTGGGTTATCGGTTGAGAGCTCCAAGGCGCGCTGATAAGCCGCCATGGCCTCGCCTGGAGCTCGCTGCAACAAGGCTTGCTGCGCGACGGCTCCCCAGTAATCGGGCGACTGCGCAAACTGTTCTGGGGCTTGATCGGCCATGGCCAATAGCGTTTGTGTCAGCGCAGGCTGGCGCTCACGCTGGGCGAGGTACAGCATTTGGATTAAGGCATCGCCATCTTTCGCTTGTGTCCAGCGCTGTTCCGATACGCGCATGGCGAGGTCTAACTGTTGCTGATCGGCGGCGGTCTGGATAAGGCGTGAGGTGCCGTCTGCATCAAGGGCACCTTGCTCAAACAGGGCGGTATAGGCTTCTAAGCTGGCCGCACTGTCACCTAACTGCCATGCCAAGGCGGCCCGCTGTTGCCAATAGCCGGTGGCGGCGTCTTGGGGAGTGGATGGCGCGTTGGCAAGCACGTCGAATGCGCTATCCAGCCGCCAGTTTTGTGCCAATACGTTGCTCTGTGCTTGAACAAACGCAGGCTGAGCGCCGTATTGCGCAGTGATGGCGGTCCAGGCCTCGTCTGCTTCGTCCAAGCGTCCAGTTTGCTCTAGCCAGGTAGCGGCGCGGATGGCCAGCGCCTGGTCGCGAATGCCGGCGGCTTGCCAGGATTGAATGCGGGCGATGGCGGTATCTGGATCGCCCAGCTGTTCCAGCAGGTCTGCCCAGAGACGGCGATCCTCTAGCGTGATGGTGCCATTGCTCTCCAGGCGGGTGAGCGCCTGCAGGGCGGCGTTGCGATCACGCACGCTAAGAGCCAGCGCCACGACCCACCGATCATGCCGCTCTTCACCTGTCAGTCTCGCTAATGTTTGGGCACTCTGCATGGCCCCCGCCGCATCGCCCGCCCACTGCTGCGTTTGCGCAAACTGCTCTAAATAGCGCGGCTGCTCTGGGTGACGTTGGCGGAGAAGGGTCAGCGCTTCAAGCGCAGCGGCGAGCTCGTTAAGCCCCAGCGCGATGGTGACATGACGCTCCAGCGTTGCAGTGTCGGGCCGTACGTCGATGAGCCGCTGCGACCACGCTAGCGCCTGTTGGGGCTGGCCGTGGGCAAGCGCCAAACGAATACCCAGGTCCAGCAGCTCAGGATCGTTGGGAAACACACTAAGGTATTCGCGGGCGTAACCAACGCCGTCGTCGTCCTGGCTTTGCTGTGCTGAGCGCAGCGCTTCAAGCGCCGCGGCCCGTCTCAGTGACTCGGGCGATGCTTCGCCAGCTTGAGCGTAGGCAGGGCTCACCAGCCAGCCTAGCCAGCCGAGTGTCATCACGGATGTTTCCGCCACTTGGTAAGCGCGGTGCCAAGCCGCAGCGGAACGATCAGGGTGTCCCGCACGCAGCCACCAGTGGCCTGCCAGTGAAAGCCAGTGGTATTGACGTTCCCGGTCCTGTTCTCCTAGCCGCTCATACAGGGCCGCTGCATGGGCTGGATGCTCCGTGGCCAACCAGTACGTAGCCATGGTTTCCAAATAATCCGAGGACAGAACCGCATGACGTTGAAAGGCCAGCAGCAAGTGCTGAAAGTGCTGAACTGCGTTCAACCGGTCTGAATGGTCGGGAGCAATAGCCGCCAACAACTGCCACTCGATGCTGAGTCGCAACCACTGCACTGCTGTATCAGGACTGTTATGCAGCGGTTCTAAGGTTGCGTTTGCGAGCGCAAACTCGCCCACCTGAAACAGTTTGTTGGCGAGGCTGATACGCAGCTCGCTATTGCCAGGGTTAGCGTTGAGCAGCGCCTGGGCGTAAAGGATTGATATCCGGCTTGGCATACTGTCGTTATTTTCCAGCGTGAGCAGATGATGCGCCGGAAAAAGCAGTACCAGTATCAAGGCCACGACGGCAGCAATGAGCCGTAGCGTGAGCGGTCGAATGAGCCGCCGCGAGGGTAGCGCCGCCCCCTTACGCGCGGTAATGGCAGGCTTATCGGACAGCACAGCGCACCTCGATACGCTCACCGCGAGCGCTGCCATAGTGTAGGAAGGTACTGGTGCCGCGCTGCTCTAGGCGCGCAGTCGGTGCTGAGACTTGGCAGCCCTGGGTGGCAGCAAGCTCCACCTGCAGAGGCACTTGCTCAGCTGCCAAGGAGAGGGTGATGTTGCCTGGAGAGAGGTGCTGCCATGTATCAATACGTCCGTTGGCATAGCGCAAGTGCGGTGTTTGCGGGGCATGAGGGGTGAGATACAGCTGGGCGTCGTTTGTACCTGAGAGTGCCACATAGCGACCTGACTCAATCTCGCGAACACCCGCCACATTCGTTGAGCGCTGCAGATCGGGCCAGCCAAGCGATGTCGGCAGGCGCAGGGTACGCATGTGTTGGGTACCCTGAATCACCCAGCCGCCGTCCAGGTGGCGTGCAACACCCGTGTGGTACCACTGGGTGGCCACATCGCTCCAGGTGCTGGTGTAGACCGGCAGTGTCTCTTGGGTGAGCACGTACTCGTACACTTGGTGCAGTGCCCGTAGCGCGCCGGGACTGGCGGCCGAATAAAAGTGGTAATAGATATCGATGGGCTTTAAGCGGCGAGGCTGATCGGTGATCTGGTAGGTTTCAATGGCGCGCCGATAGCCCCAGAGCGGGCCAAGCATATTGTTGGTGTAGACGTTTTCATTGATTTGCGGCGCGTAGACCTGCAGGTAGTGGCCCACGGGGCGCAGCATCGGAGACACCCGGGTCATGGTGGGGTTGCTATGGGTAACACTGGTGTTGCCGCCATTGATATTGCGAAGCCCCAGCTCATCGGCAATGGCCAAGGCTTCTTCCGGCGGCAGCGCGTTGCCTGTCCAGAGCACGACGCTGACCGGCTTGTCAGTGGGGGCTAGCGCGCGGTTGATGTAGCGGGCAGAACCTTCAATTTCTCGACGTAATGAAAACCGGTAGTTGGGTATCGGCAGGTTGTAGTTGAAGCCTGCGGTGGTGGTTCCCTGACCCGCTAAATCATTTTCTTTGAGGCTTTCCCATTCGAAGGGGTGGCTGAAGGTATGGGTCGCCACCTCTACCCAAGGCAGCGCGAAGATACGACGTGCCAAGGGCTCGAGTACCGAGCGGTACTGCGGGTACAGGCCGTCTGGGCCTATTTCACCCTCGATGATCGATACCGTCGTAGGGACTTGATAGCGCATCAGAATATCGGACAGCATCAATTCGCCGGTAAAGGGCGTGCCCGGCAGATCGGCTCGGCTGACAAAGGCGTCGCCATCGATCTGGGTCATCCAATAACGTGCGCCGTTCTCTGTGGTGGCGTCGGGCACTGGCATATCGGGAAGTGCCAGGGCGCGCTGCAAAAAGACAAACGGGTCGATGTTCCAGCGTTTTTGATACTCGTTCGCCTCTTCAACCACCCATGGGTGGCTGGCCAAGCCTCCCCAGGCGCCGGTCACAATGGGCGAAAATTGGCGGCCCGTGCTGTCGCGAATGGTGAGGTGGGCGGTGAGCCCACTGCCCACAATTTCGTAGCTGGTTTGTGGCACGGGCGGCGGGGTTGGCATGCCCTCGAAATTGGCGACGTCATCATGACTGGCCAGGGTGAGGCCTTGAGGGTTGATGCCGTAGACCTCACGCAGCCCCATCAAGCGGCCTAGCGTGCCGGAAATCGGGATCCCCGGTATACCCACTATCGCGGCTCGCAAGCCGTGCTCCATCTGGTGCTGTAACCAGGCGCTATAGCGGGGAGCGTTCGCAATAGGTTCGTTGAACCAGGTCACGACACCGGCGTAACGGCCATGTAGCAGATCGCTGGGTAGTGGCCCATTGACGTCCAGATATTCTGCTCCATAACCCAGGTATTCCAGTGGCATCGCCAGGTAGCGATGCGCGTTGGTGTAGGCCAGCTCCCCAGCTTCCGTTTTAGCCTTATCGAAAAAGATCAGCACTCTGCGTGGGATGGGCTCAATGAGTCCCACGCCCATTTGATTGAGCTGCGGCACGCTAACCCAGGGAATAAACCCTTCACCATGAATCCGTTGGGCGGTTTCTCTGGCAAGCGTACGGTTATTGGCGGGTACATAATCAATGGCAATGGCCGGTAAGCGATAGTGGTCGCGCACGCGGGCGAGCTGCGTATACAGCCAGGCTCGATCGTTGTCGGGGACGGCACCATACACTTGGGTGGCCGGGTTCCAGCCGCGATAAAGCGACTCCGCCGCGACGCCAACGATCTGCCCTTGCACCTGGTTCAGCACTTCAAACCCACGGTTGAGGAGCAGCTGCATGTCGGGAAACTGCTGCTTGATGGAATGAATGATGTCCACCAGTGCGGCCTGCTGACGTTCGGCGGCCGGACCATCGGGTGCAAATAAGCGATAGCTGTCTAAGGTATCTAGAAACAGGCCGCGATATCCTGTCTCCCAGAGCGGGCGAATGTGCTCCTCAATTAGGTAAGTACGCCACGCCGAGTGGGTGAGATCGGCCACCTGGCTATTCCAGGCGGTGTTAGAGGTGACGAGTGCATCAGCGGGCAGCGAGGTGGCAGCCCCCCGCCATGCGTCGAGCTCACCGATGCTGACATAGGCAAACGGCTGGCCTCCATGCTGCGCCAGCAGGCGCTGCTCGGCGCTGTCGACATTGGCGGCCTCCACCACGATCCAGTCAAACTGAGAGAGCAGTTCAACCGGGGGCTCGTTACCGTAGTAAAACGCAACGCTAGGCTGTTGGACGGGGGAGTTTGCGTAAACAGCGGAGCCGATAAGCCCGAGAAGCAGCCATGTCAGCGTGCGCATAAAAAGCTTCGCCATCGGTGCCACCTGTCGTGTCAAGAGTCGGTGAAGAAGGGGCTAAGCGTTTATGCGCGAGGGCTCATCAAGATAGCCGTGCGCAGGGCTTACATAACTAATCAGCTCGCTTAAGCCTTCTGTCAAGGTCCACGTTGGCTCGATCATTAACCACTCGGATAAACGTCGGTTGTTGCCGCACGAGTCCCGAATATCCTCGGCTTTGGCGGGCAGGTGCTGTGGGGTCAAATGGCAGTGGGTCAGTTGTCCCAACAGATCAATTAACGTGAGCAAATCAATCTGCTGACCAGTGGCTACGTTGCAGATGCCGCACTGGGGGCTAAATAAGGCGGCCACGTTTGCCCGGGCAATATCGCCCACATAAATAAAATCCCGCGATTGCAAGCCATCCCCGAACACTAGGGGGGGCTGATGGCTGAGAAGACGGTCGAGGAAGCGTGCAATGACGCCCGCATACGGGGAGTTAGGGTCTTGGCGGGGACCATACACATTGAAATAGCGAAGCCCTAGGCTGGGTAGGCCATGCAGACTACCTAATAGGGCCGCATAGCGCTCATCGATCCACTTCTCTAGTCCATACGGTGATAAAGGCTGCAGTTCGGCCTCTTCTGGCAATGGCAGTTGTGCAGGAATACCGTACACCGCAGCCGAGGAGGCGTAGACGAGTTTACTCACATGGGCCATAGACGCCGCATGCATGACGTTGAGGGCACCTAAAATATTATGGGTGGCAGAGCCCACAGGATCGGCAACGGAGCTTGCCACGGAGACTTGGGCAGCTAGATGCAAACAATGTGTCACCCCCTTCATGGCGGTTTGAACATCCTCTACGCTGCGAATATCGCCGACGACGACGTCTAGTAAAGGGTGTGTAGGGAGGTTGCTTAAACGCCCTGTGGAGAAGTTATCTAATACCCTGACGCGATGGTTGTCTTGCAACAGTCGCTCGACGGTATGGGAGCCGATGAATCCTGCGCCGCCAGTCACCAATACATGATGTGGGTACGTTAGCATGGTCTTTCTCCCGTGAGGCCCAAAACACCCGATAGTGTGACACTAAGGATTCGTGCTTTGAAACAGAATGTATCTTAATGTTTAATTGATTTACATTGAGATACAAGGAGAGAAAGGCTGATATTTCTCCTCAGTAAAAGAGGCTTCTTCTAAGTCTCATTGAATGAGTGGCAAGCCCCTTTGAATAAAAGAAAGGGCCAGCACTGGGCTGGCCCCTTAATGAGATGGGTGACTCAAGGTTAGCGTAACGCCTTGCGCTCTACGCCATCCGTCTTACCCAGTAGCAGCACATCGGCGCCACGCGCGGCAAATAGACCGTTGGTCACGACACCGACGATAGCGTTGATACGCGCTTCCATTGCCACCGGGTCCTCAATCATAAAGTTGAAGCAGTCAATAATATGGTTACCGTTATCCGTCACCACGCCTTGGCGATACACCGGCTCTGCCCCTAGCTTGACCAGCTCACGGGCGACGTAGGAGCGCGCCATGGGAATGACTTCCACGGGTAGCGGAAACTGGCCTAGCTGTGCCACGTATTTCGAACCATCGGCAATACAGATGAAACGCTTGGCGCAGGCAGCGACGATTTTTTCTCTCGTGAGCGCTGCACCACCGCCTTTGATCATATGTAAGTGTGCATTTACTTCGTCTGCGCCATCGATATAAAAAGGCACGTCGCCCACATGATTGAGCTCGAACACCTCTATGCCGAGACCTTTTAGTCGTTCGGCGCTGGCTTCTGAGCTGGCCACGGCGCCTTTGAAACGGTCGCGTAAGGGGCCTAGGCGGTCGATAAACAGGTTGGCCGTCGAGCCGGTACCAATACCCAGTACGGTCTCTTTTTCCAAGTGAGGCGTAATCTCGTCGATAGCAGCGTCGGCTACCGCCGCTTTCAATTCATCTTGTGTCATGATGGGTCCAATAGTCGGAGAGGCAGTCGCCCTTAGTATAACGGGCCAAGCGTCCAGTGCCGATGGAAACGCCGCTGGACGTTGCCCATTGTCATCTGCTACCAATAAAGGCTTTTCTCGCGCCCGCCAGGGTCACGTCATTTTTCTGGGATGTCAGCATGCTCGAAGCCACCGTCAAAAAGATCCTCCAAGCCCGCGTTTATGAAGCCGCTTGTGAGACGCCCATTTCGCCCGCTCCCTTTTTGTCGCGTCGCTTCAATAACCAGATTTTGATCAAACGTGAGGATTTACAGCCGGTCTTTTCGTTCAAAATTCGTGGTGCCTACAACAAAATGGCCCAGTTGACCGATGAGCAGAAGGCCAAAGGGGTCATCGCGGCGTCGGCGGGCAACCACGCTCAGGGGTTGGCTATGGCCGCCAAGCTGATGGGCGTGAAAGCGGTCATCGTCATGCCGCGCATCACTCCGGATATCAAGGTTCAAGCGGTGCGCGCTCGTGGCGCTAAGGTAGTCCTCAAAGGCGATGCCTTCGCGGCGGCTGCCGAGCATGCTCAGGAACTGATCAACGAGCACGGTTACACCTATATTCCACCGTTTGACGACATCGACGTGGTGGCCGGGCAAGGCACCATTGGTGTCGAAATTCTGCGCCAGCACGGAGGGCGTTTGGACGCGATTTTCATCCCCGTCGGCGGCGGTGGCCTGATTGCCGGCGTGGCAGCCTACGTAAAGTACCTGCGTCCAGACATCAAAATCATCGGCGTGGAAGCCGAGGATAGCGCCTGTCTCAAAGCCGCTATGGAGGCCGGCGAGCGCGTGGTGTTGGATCAGGTCGGTGTCTTTGCCGAAGGCGTTGCGGTAGCGCAAATTGGTGAAGTGCCGTTCTCGCTGGTGCGCGACCTCGTCGACGACGTGATTACCGTGAATACCGATGAGATGTGTGCCGCGGTAAAGGATATTTTCGAAGATACTCGCGCCGTTGCTGAAACCTCTGGCGCACTCTCGTTGGCAGGTCTCAAAAAGTACGTTCAGCAGACGGGGGCTGAAGGCGAGACGCTGCTGTGTATCAATTCGGGGGCCAATACCAACTTCGACCGCCTGCAGCACATTGCCGAACGTACCGAGCTAGGCGAGCAGCGCGAAGCCATCTTGGCCGTTACCATCGCCGAAAAACCCGGCAGCTTCAAGAAGTTCTGCCGCACGCTGGGGAAACGGATGGTGACCGAATTTAGCTACCGCTACGCCGATGATAGCGACGCGCATATCTTCGTGGGCGTTCAAATCAAGCCGGGCGGTGAGGATCGACAGGCGGTGATCGATAAATTGCGCGAAGGTGGTTATCAGGTGGAAGATTTAACCGATAATGAATTAGCAAAGCTGCATATTCGCCATTTAAGTGGCGGACGCCCCAGCGAGCGTTTTGAAGAGGAGCTTTATCGCTTTGAGTTTCCAGAGCGTCCTGGTGCACTGATGAATTTTTTAACTCAACTGCCACACGATTGGAATATCTCTCTATTTCACTATCGTAATCACGGTGCTGCTTATGGGCGTGTATTAGTGGGTATGCAAGTGCCGAGCGAGGATCGCACGCACGTCACCGAGTACTTGGATGCCATTGGCTACCGCTATTGGCAAGAGAGCGATAACCCCGCCTATCGACTCTTTATGGCGTAACCTAATGTAAGTAAGCGCTAACAGTATGGGCTAGAGCTGCTAGGCAGGTGAGAGTGACTGAAACGTTTAATTGAGGGCTTAAAATAGTGCTTTTAGCAGTTGTCATCGAGCCCCTTATGGCCCTATAGTCGTGAACGAAATTAATGAGGTGTGTCATCTTCTCGACATGAAAAGTTTGGTGGCGCACTTAAGGGTATTTGGCAACTGCGAAAGACGTTGGAGAAGAGGCATGCGGCGTAGAAAGCCTGATATGGTGATGGCGTTAACAGTGGTGTTTTTACTCGGCGTATTAGCCACTGGATATGCACAGGCGCTATCAGGAAGTTAACCAACGGTTAATGTGAGCGTCCTTGGCAACCATGCTGCACCTACTGGGTGAATAGACAATAAAAACGGGCTGATCCTTGTGATCAGCCCGTTTTTATTGGGCGTACCACGCCGGTATCGCTGGCGACCGCAGTGAGAGGAATATCCCAAGGTTCAACGGGCAGCGATGCTACTTGCTGACAGGCATGAGCCACGCCAATCAGCGCAGGGGCTGGCCCGGGATGACGCATGAACGACAAGCTGCGGTCGTAAAATCCACCGCCCATGCCCATTCGATTCGCCTGACGATCGAAACCCACTAGCGGCACGATGAGCGTGTCCAGTGCCCAGGCGGGCAGTCGATGGCGGCGCTGAACGGCAAATCGCGGACAAGGTTCGGCAATACCGAAGCGATTGTGGATCATGGGGGTGTTGGCGTCGTACGCCACGAACCAAAGGCTGTTGGCGCTAAACGGGCGAAGCACGGGCAAGTAGATGGCCACACGCCGTTTGCGTAGCCAAGGAATGAGTGGCGTAGGGTCAATCTCGCTATTGACCGGCAGGTAGAGGCTGATGCGCTTGGCGCGACGGATTTCAGGGAGCTGCTTCAAGCGCTGGCATAGCGCCAAGGCGGCTTGCCGCTGCTGTTCGGCGGAGAGCGCGCGACGACGACGTTTCAGCTCGCGCCGGAGGGCTGGCTTGTCATTAGGTGAGGTAAGGCTCATCTCATAAGACGTCATGGCAAAGTGTTCCCCAGAATGCCGCTGTCGTTCTGGCCCTGAACCTACTGGTTCAGGTGGGTGGCCGCAGCCAAACCGTCAGGCTTTCCGACGCACGGACATGCACACGGGTCTGGCTAGCATTTGGCCCCCTGGGTACTGCGCATAGGCTCGAGGGACTATAACGACTGGCGTACATCCCAGAGAACACCGCTATCCTAACAGAGCCGCAGCTAATGCCAAAGTCTCGGTTGCAAGAAGGCGTGGTTCAAGGCGCATTGCGCCGAGTGCCCGCTAGAGCACGCTCGAGCCGCTCGCTCAAACGGTTCAGATTGGCTTCACCGGCCCGGTGCTCATCCAGCGCTTCTAGCAATTCATGGGTAATATTGAGCGCGGCCATGATGGCGATGCGCTCACTTCCCAGGACGCTGCTTTGGGCGTGTATGCCGTGCATCGCGCGGTCCAAATAGCGAGCAGCGCGTTCGAGCTGGGCTTCTTCGCCGGTGTCGCAAGCAATCATATAGCTGCGACCCAGTAGGGTAATCTCTTTCGTTGGCCGCTTTGCGTGACTCATCAAAGACTCCAGCACGGGCCAGCAAGGGTCCCGATGCGTTAACATCACTACATAGGAAGGATAGACGGCGTTCACTATAAGAGAGCCGCTTGTGCGGGGTCAACGCGAAGGCTTCCCGCCCTATCCCTTTGGTCATACCCTTATCTTTGGTAAAGCGAGCAAGAATCATGTCATTGATTGACGAACGGCAGGATTTTTCTGACGTAGCGGATGTATTTTTACTCCACGGCAGTATGCAGTCTCCTGCCTTTCTGGACGGACGGCTGTGCGGCTTGTTGGCACTGCGGGATGTCACTGCCGACGCATGGCTGGAAGAAGTGTGTCTAAGCCTGGGGGTCGAGCAACCCCGTGATCAGGCTAGCGCCGAGCGCCTGTTGGGCTGGCGCCGCCAGACGTTGGAAGCGCTGAGCGCGAGCGACATGAATTACGCACCGCTGCTGCCCGACGAGCTGTTCTCTCTTGCCGAGCAGGCGCAAGGGCTGAAAGAGTGGACGTTGGGCTTCATGGAAGTCATCGAGGACGTCGTCGACGACGCGCTTCGGGAGCGCTGGTCGCAGACCTTGAAAGAAGCGATCGATGATCTGGAAGGCCTCGGCCAGATCGAGACCGACATCGACGATAGCCCGGAGAACGAGAACGACCTGTTTGCGCTGACGGAACACGCGCGAATGGCGGCCATGTTGCTCTACACCGAACAGCATCCCGGTCAGCCCCAAGTAGAGCAAACCGACGCCCCCGTTCATTGAGCCACCACGCGATAGGAGCCGTTATGCCCAAGCCATTGCCTCGCCCTGCTGCCATTTCGCCTGAAGAGTACCGTCAGCGCCGAGCGTCGCTGCTGGCCAAGCTGCCAAGCCATGCGGCGCTGCTGGTGCCTGGGGCGTCCTTGGTGACTCGCTCCCACGACAGCGAGTACCCGTTCCGCCAGCAGAGCGACTTTTACTATTTGACCGGCTTTCAGGAGCCGGACGCGCTACTGGTGCTGTTGCCGGGCCGTGGCGAAGGGCAAAGCGTGGTGTTCTGCCAAGATCGCGACCCCCATCTGGAAGCTTGGACCGGCCGTCGGCTAGGGGCTCAGGGCGTTGTCAGCCAGCATGGTCTCGACCAGGCATTCGAAAATGCCGAGCGCGACGCACGGCTACCCTCGCTGCTCGAAGGTCTTGAGCTGCTCTATGCGCCGCTGGATAACCCCGACGCGCTGGGCATTGCCAAAGAAGCGCTGGCTCAGGCTCAGTCGGGTATGCGTCGGGGCAAACCGCCGTTGAAGGGTTGGTTGGATAGCCGCCCGCTGATTCACGAAATGCGCCTGATCAAAAGCCCCGCCGAAATTGCGCTTTTGCGCCATGCGGCGGCGATTTCCGCTCAGGCCCATGTTCGCGCCATGCGCACCTGCCAGGCAGGAGTGTATGAGTATCAGCTCCAGGCCGAGCTGGAACACACCTTTGTTTGGCACGGGGCTAGCGGGCCAGCCTACAGCACTATCGTGGGCGGCGGGGCCAATGCCTGCGTGCTGCACTATATTGAAAACAGCGATGTGCTGGAAGAGAACACGCTCGTACTGATCGATGCTGGGGCGGAATTCGATCTCTACGCAGGCGACATCACACGCACCTTTCCGGTCGGTGGGCGCTTCAACGACGCCCAGCGGGAACTCTACCACGTGGTGTTAGGCGCACAGGAGCGGGCGGTGAAAGCCATTGCTCCAGGCGCTACGCTAGCAGATATCCACCAAGGCGTTGTGGAGGACCTTACCGCTGGCCTCATCGAGGTAGGCCTGCTGACGGGCGACGTGCAAGCGCGTATCGATGACGAGAGCTACCGGCGCTTCTACCTTCACTCCACGTCTCACTGGTTAGGACTGGATGTGCACGACGTAGGTACCTATCGCCTCGATGAGGCCACACCACGGCCACTGATGCCAGGCATGGTGCTGACCGTCGAACCCGGTCTTTACATTCCCTGCGACGACGATATTCCAGAAGCTTATCGCGGTATCGGCATTCGTATCGAGGATAACGTAGTGGTCACCGAACAGGGCCATGACATTTTGACCGCCGACGTACCGAAGCAGGTGGAAGATATCGAGAAACTAATGGCTAATAAATAATCAGCTTCGTTAGACGCCTGGAAGTTTATGTAATCTACATTACGGAATTACGAATCGCTGTGGTCGCGCTGTATGAAGGAGGAGAGGCCAATGTATAGGGCTGAGCAGGAATCACGTCCACAAGCGCCGTCGCCCACCCATGACGTCGTGATCGTGGGCGGTGGGTTGGTGGGGGCCAGTTTGGGCTGTGCATTGGCACCGCTCATCGAGCGCTATGGCTGGCGGGTCGCCATCATCGAAGCCAATGCGCTATCGCAAAGTACGGAAGGCGCGACGTGGCAACCGAGCTTCGATGCCCGGGCGAGTGCCATCGCCGAAGGCTCGGCCCAGCGCTTTCGTCAGCTAGGGGTGTGGGAAGCGATGCAGGCCGAGGCCACGCCGATTCAGCGTATCCATATCAGCGAGCGGGGCCGGTTGGGCGCGACGCGCCTCAATGCGCAAGAGCTAGGCGTTGCTGCCTTGGGGCACGTGATTCCCAATGCCTGGATGGGGCGAGTGCTGCATCAGAAGCTGCAGCAACTGCCTATCGAGTGGCACTGTCCGGCCACGGTGGCACGGTTAACGCCCACGGCCAGCGGCCACCATTTACGGCTTTCCGATGGCAGTGAGCTGACGGCGGCGTTGACCATTTTGGCCGATGGCGGCCGCTCTGGGTTGAAAGAGCAGCTCGGTATCGCCAGTCGCCGCCACTCTTATGAACAAACCGCCGTGATTGCCCATGTGGGCATCAGTCAGCCCCACCAGGGCATTGCCTACGAGCGCTTTACCTCGGAAGGACCCATTGCACTACTGCCGTTGCCAGGTCAAGCCATGGAGCTGGTCTGGACGCACGCCAGCGGTAGCGAAACCGCTCGAATGGCGCTGTCTGACGCGGCGTTCTTGAGAGCGCTTCAGCGGGCGTTCGGCGACCGGGTCGGCCGATTTACCAAGGTGGGCCAGCGGTTTAGCTATCCGCTCTCGCTAGTGACCGCGGAGGAGCCCGTGCGGCCCGGCTTGGCTGTGTTAGGCAATGCCGCCCATGCGCTGCATCCTGTGGCAGGCCAAGGCTTCAACCTGGCGCTGCGCTCGGTGATGGATTTGGTCGAAGCCCTTGCCCAAGGTGCCGAGCAGCAGCGCGCCCTGGGAGATATGGCGACGCTGCAGGCGTTCGAGCGACGCCGAGCTCAAGACCGCGCCAACGTGATTCGTTTTAGCGATGGCTTGGTGCGCCTGTTTGGCTACTCGCTGCCGCTGCTACCGCACGCGCGGGGAGCAGGGCTGATAGGCCTCAATTTGATCGGCCCGCTGCGCCGCCGTTTGGCACGCCGAGCTATGGGGCTAGAACGCTGATGCGCGGCGACAGCGCACGAATCCCTCAACGATGGCTCTCATCTACCCAAGCCAAGGAGTGTTATGACTACGTCAGCAGACGCGGCTAAGCCTTCCATCATCCCTTTCGATGCCGTGATCGTAGGAGCGGGCATGGTGGGCACGGCGCTGGCCGGGCTATTGGCCGAGGCGGGTATGCAGGTGGCGCTAGTAGAAGCCAAGCCGTCACCGCTGCGCTTGCAGGATGTGGCCGACGGAGTTCCCGCCCCACGCGTTAGCGCACTGACGCCGGTGTCACAGCGGCTGCTCACCCATTTGGGGGCTTGGCCCGCCATGGAGGCGGCGCGCGTCACACCTTACCGGTACATGGAGGTGTGGGATGCCGAGGGCAGCGGTCGTATTCGTTTTTCGGCCGACGAGGCAGGCACCGCCACGCTGGGGCACATCGTCGAGAACGAGGTGACGCTGGCGGCGCTTAACGAGCAAGTGGCCAAGCAGCCGACGTTGACGCGGTTGGATGGTGTGCGGGTGGAGGCGCTGCAAACCACGGCGCGTGGCCGCTGGCTGGTGCTCGACGATGGCAGGCAGCTACAGACGCCGCTGCTCGTCGCCGCCGATGGCGCGCGCTCTGCGCTACGAGCGCTAGCGGGCATCCCGGTGGCCGAGGAGTCGATGGCGCAAGAGGCGGTGGTCACCACGGTGCGCTGTACTCATCCCCACGGCGGTACCGCACGACAAGCTTTCCTGGGCGGCCGTCCGCTGGCGTTCTTACCGCTCACCGTGAACGGAGACGACCGCTACTGTTCCATTGTCTGGTCCACCACGCCCGAGCATGCCCAAGGGCTGACCGAGCACTCGCCAGAAGCGCTGGGGAAGGCGCTCGGCGAGGCGTTCGAGCATCGTTTGGGGGAGGTCGTGCCTGTGGATCGTGCCTACCGTTTCCCGCTGGTCCAGCGCCACGCCCAGCATTATGTGCAGCCCAACTTCGCGTTGGTAGGTGATGCCGCCCACAGTCTGCATCCGCTGGCCGGGCAGGGCGTTAATTTGGGCTTGATGGACGCTGCGGTATTGGCGGAAGAAGTCGTTGGGGCGTGGCGGCGCGGCGCGCCCTGGGGCAACGTAACGACACTCAGCCGTTTCGAGCGTCGAAGGCGTTTGGATAACGCCACCATGCTGGGGCTGATGAAAGGCTTCAAGCAGCTGTTTGGTAGCCAGCAGCCGGTGCTGACGCTGGCGCGCAACGTCGGGATGAGCGGCATGAACAAGTTCGTACCGCTTAAGCGCTTGGTGATGCGGCAGGCGACCGGAGAGCGGGGTCGCCTGCCGATCTCCTGCCGTTAGCCGCGGCGGCGATCCACGACGTTCAGCGCTTTCAGCAAATTAAGCGCCTCGCTAAGCTGGTAGTCGTCGCGTAACCGCTGAGACATGGCGGCACGCTCGGGAGGCATGTCGCTTTGGCTACCGAGGTGTCCGTCCAAGTCCGCCTCACGAATGGCGCGTCGCGCCTCCGCCACTTCCAGGCGGCCACGCACCACTTCTACGTCGGGTTCGATACCTTGCGCCTGGATCGAGCGGCCATTGGGGGTGTAGTACAGCGCGGTTGTCAGCTTTAAGCCTTCGCCATTGCCCAGCGGCATGATCTGCTGCACGGAGCCTTTACCGAAGCTTTCTGTTCCCATGATGACACCCCGGCGCTGGTCTTGCAGGGCGCCCGCGACGATTTCCGCAGCCGACGCGCTACCGCTATTGATGAGGACCACGAGCGGCACGTCACCGGCGGGGGTGTCGGGAGACGCCGAAAACGACATCTCGGTGTCCGAAAGACGTCCTTCGGTATAGACGATGAGCCCGTCATCGAGGAACAGATCGGCCACGCCGACCGCTGCCTGCAAGACGCCGCCAGGATTATTGCGCAAATCGAGAATCAACCCTTCCAGAGGCTGCTCTCGCGCCATGCGCTCCAAGGCTCGGCGAGCCTGCTCGGGCGTGCGGGACTGGAATTGGCTAATGCGTAAATAGCCGTAGCCGGGTTCCAGCGTCTCCTGTTTGACGCTCTCACTGCGGATCACTTCACGGGTGAGGGTAAACTCCCGTGGTGCCTCTTCGCCAGAACGCAAAATCGTCAGGCGCAGCGTGGTGCCTGGCTCACCGCGCATCAGATTGACGGCTTCCTGCAGTGAGAGGCTATCGGTGGGGGTGCCATCGATGGCCACAATGATGTCCTGAGACAGCAGGCCTGCCCGGGAGGCGGGCGTGTCATCGATGGGCGTGACGACCATCAGTTGGCCATTTTGGGTGCCGACTTCGATACCGATGCCGCCAAACTCGCCTTGGGTAGACTCCCGCAGGCTTTGGTACTCCTCTTCATCCAAGTAGGCCGAATGAGGGTCGAGCTCGCTGAGCATGCCCCGCATGGCGTTACGCAGCAGCGTACGGTCGTCGACCTCTTCGACGTAGCCGCGCTTGATACGCTCGAAGACCTCGGCGAACGTTTGAATCTCTTCCAACGGCAGATCATCAGCGGCGCTGTTCGACGGCTGGGCTGCCAGAGGGAGCGGGGCCGCCAGCAGCGCGAGCGGTAGCAGGGTGGCCAATAAGCGCTTGGCAGGGGCCGATACCTCGGTAACAGATAGCGTCATGCGGACTCCGCTAGGCGAAAGGCAGTGCCAGTGGCACTGCACGGGTTGTGAGGTTCATGGTAAAGAGAGCGACAATAAAGAACGTGACTATAAAGAGAGTAGCACCAGCTTATCCCGTCAACGGCGCGCAATCCAACGTTGCGGATTAATAGGTTCTCCGCCTCGTCGCACTTCGAAATAGAGGGCGGGTCGGGATTGTCCTCCACTATTGCCCACTCGGCCTATGGCATCGCCACGACTCACCTGTTGACCGGGACGGGCGCTGAACTGTTGCAGGTGCGCATACAGCGTCATGATCTGATCGCCGTGGTCGATGATCAATAAGTTACCGAACCCTCGCATCCAGTCGGCAAACACCACACGGCCCGAATGAACCGCCGTGACCGCCGTGCCTTCGCTGGCCTGAATCACGATGCCGTTGTAGTGAACCCCGTTCCGCCGCTGAAAGCTGGCGGTGATGCTGCCTTGCACGGGCCAAGGCAAATCCCCTTGCGTGCGGGTGATGTGCGTGGTGGGCGTGGGCTCTGCCATGCGGGCCAGTTCGGCCTGAATCGCGCGGAGCTGTTGCTCGGCCTGTTCGCGACTCTGGTTCAGGTCGGCCAGTCGGTCCGCCTCGCTCCCGTAGCGGTCATCCAGCGTCTCCACCACGCCACGGCGCGCTTCGGTGCGCTCGGCGAGCAGAGCGCTTTGGGTTTCCAGCTCGTTCGCCAACGTATCCAAACGCGCTTGGCGCTCCGCCAGTGCCCGTTCGGTATCGGCAAGCGCCGTGTCCAGCCGCGCAATATCGGTGAGACGCTGCTGGCGCGCCTGCGTCAGCCGATTCAAGTAGGCCTGCATGCGGTCCAGTTCGGCAGGGTCGCTTTGATTGAGCAGCAGCTTGAGTTGGGGCGTCGGCCCTAACCGGTAGAGCGCGGCGAGCTGCTGACCGAGCGCCTGATACTGAGACTCCCGTTCGCTCTGCAAGCGTTCGCGATGTTGGCGTAATTGAGTAGTTTCATCGTTGAGTTGACGCCGCTCGGCCTGAAGTTGATCCAGCCGCTGGTGCGTCTCGGCGAGCTCGGTTTCCACGGCCTGCAGCTCGCGTTGAGCGCTATCGCGGGCTTGACCGGTCGCGCTGAGCCGCTCGGCCATGGCGTCGATCTCCTGCCCGAGCGCGTCGAGTTGCTCCCGGGCGGCGCGTTCGTTCTGCTGCGCCAAGGCGGGCTGCTGGCTCAAGGCCAGCAGCAGAGCGGCGAGGGCGAGTGGTCGCCACATGGGCATTAGGTAAAACGCAGCAGCGGCTTGCCCGTCATCGCCTCAGGCTGCGGCTGGTCCATCATGGTCAGCAGCGTGGGGGCCAGGTCGCACAGGCGGCCGTCGTCGAGCTCTGCCGCCCGCTCACCCACGTATACCAGAGGCACCACGAAGGTGGTGTGTGCGGTTTGTGGGGCGCCGGTGTCCGGGTGGACCATCTGTTCGGCATTGCCGTGATCGGCGGTAATCAGGCAGGCACCGCCTGCGCGCTCGATGGCCTCCACCACGCGACCAACGCAAATGTCGACGGTCTCGATCGCTTTCACGGCGGCATCGAAATCCCCGGTGTGGCCGACCATGTCGCCGTTGGCGTAGTTACACACCATGAGATCGAAACGGCCGCTATCGATCGCTTCAACGAGCTTGTCGGTGATCTCGAACGCACTCATTTCGGGCTTTTCGTCGTAGGTTTTGACGTCGCGAGGGGAGGGCACCAAAATGCGCTCTTCCCCTTCGTACTCGGCCTCGTTACCGCCAGAGAAGAAGAACGTTACGTGGGGGTACTTCTCCGTTTCCGCAATGCGTAACTGAGTGAGGCCGCGCTTGGCCACTACCTCACCCAGCGTATCGGTGAGATCGGTGGGCGGAAACGCGGCAGGCGCATCGATGTCGGCGGCATACTGGGTCATCATCACCAAACCATCGCCTGCCAGCGTTGGGCGTGCCTGACGTTCGAAGCCGGTAAACCCCGATTCGGTAAAGGCGCGCGTGAGTTCGCGGGCGCGGTCGGAGCGAAAATTCATAAAGATCGCCGCGTCGCCATCGTGTAACGTCACGGCATGACCGTTGACCGGCACGCTGGTTGCGGCCACGAATTCGTCGGTTTCACCGCGCTCGTAAGCATCACGCAAGCCGCTTTCCGCGCTGGTGGCCGTGTACTCCGCGTGGCCGCCGGTGAGCAACCGGTAGGCTTGCTCGACGCGCTCCCAGCGGTTGTCGCGGTCCATGGCGAAGAAGCGTCCAATGATGGAGGCGACAAAACCGTTATCGGCGCCGACGAGTTCGGATAACCGTGCGTTGGCGCGCTCGATGGACGCCAACGCGCTCTGTGGGGGCATGTCGCGACCGTCTAGAAAGGCGTGCACGTAGATGCGCTGGGCACCGCGCCGCGCTGCCAGCTCGGCCAGGGCGATGAAGTGATCTTCGTGGCTGTGCACGCCGCCTGGTGAGAGCAAGCCGAGCAGATGCACGGCGCGGCCATTGGCAACGGCGTCGTCGATCGGCTTGGTGAGCACCTCGTTGGTGTCCAGGTCGCCCTCTTCGATGGCTTTGGTGATGCGGGTGAAGTCCTGGTAAACGATGCGTCCGGCCCCCAAGTTCATATGGCCGACTTCGGAATTACCCATCTGCCCGTCGGGGAGCCCGACATGGCGGCCATCGGTATGCACGAAGGCGTGGGGACGGTTGGCCCACAGTGCGTCCATCACCGGTGTGTTGGCCGCTGCCACGGCGTTATGAGCGCTATCGGGGTTGTGGCCGTAGCCGTCTAGGATGATCAGCGCCACGGGGCGCGGTGCAGATGATGCCATGAAAGAATCCCTCTTTTGTGGGTCAGCCAAGCGACGTGAGGTACGGTTTGAAAGCCTGGCGAGGGCGGCTCTACCAGTTTTCAGACAGCACCTGATAATCGGGGTCGCGACAGGCGCGCGCTTGGGGCATCATAACGCAGGCAGCCGTCGGGCGTCATGGCCTGCGCGGTATGCCCTGTGACGTGTATACTCGTCGTGTTTCTGAGGGCGGCTAGGCCGCTTTTTTCTGCATAGACCAAGAGATTGTGTTCGCGATGATCGATCAGCTGTTCGAATTCGTAATGAACCACCCCCTCCTCGTGGGGGCATTTTTGCTGGTGCTCATAGCGTGGATCGTTTATGAAACGCGCAGCGCCGCTTCGAATGCGGTGTCCTCCACGCAGGCCACTCAGCTCATCAACCGTGAAGATGCGGTAGTGCTGGACATTCGTGAGAGCAAAGACTTCAAAGCCGGGCATATCGCTGGCGCTCGCAATATTCCCCAAAGCAGCCTCGACAGCCGCATGAGCGAGCTGGATAAAGTGAAAAGCCAGCCAATCATCGTGGTGTGCAAGCATGGCCAAAGCTCTGGCGCTGCCCAAGCGAAGCTCGCCAAAGCCGGATTCGAGCGGGCGATGAAGCTGCGTGGTGGCATGGCGCAGTGGCAGGCGGATGGCCTCCCGGTGGTCAAGAAGTAAACGAGAGCATACGTCGCGGTAACGCCGCACCTTTTTTAATGGAAGAACGATTAGGAGTATCCCATGGCGGAAGATAACAACACCCCGCAGGCAGGCGCCGCAGAAGGCGAAAAACCTCAGCTGAAATTCTCGTTACAGCGTATCTACGTGAAAGACATCTCTTTCGAAGCGCCGAACTCTCCCTCCGTGTTCAAGCAAGCGTTCAAGCCCAAGGTCAACCTGGACCTCAACACCACCAGCCAGAAAGTGGCCGACGACCAGTACGAAGTCGTGGTGAAAGTGACCGCGCAGGTCAACGACAGCGAAACCGGCACGACCTCGTTCTTGGCGGAAGTCGAGCAGGCGGGCCTGTTCCGTATTGCGGGTATCGAAGGCGCGCAGCTCGATCAGACATTGGGTGCGTTCTGCCCCAATCTGCTGTTCCCGTATGCCCGTGAGTGCGTCGATAACCTGGTCAACCGTGGCGGTTTCCCGCCGCTGATGCTGGCACCGGTCAACTTCGAAGCCATGTATGCCCAGCGCAAGCAGCGCGAAGCGCAGCAGGCTAGCCAAGCGGCTGAGAACACGCACTAAGCCATGTCGGACACGCTGACCGCCGCCGATTGGCAGGCCCGACACGGTAAAATGCCCCGTCTCTATGTGCCTGCCGAGCTGTTGGCGGGCACGACGCTAGCGCTGCCCGACGGCCCGGCCAAGCACGTGACTCGCGTGCTGCGTATGGGCGAAGGCGCGCCGCTGATCGTATTCGACGGCCGTGGCCAAGAAGCAGGCGTGCGGTTAGCCGAGGTGAGCCGCAAGCAGACGACCGTGACCGTGGAAGCGGTATGGGCGGGTAGCGGCGAGTCACCGCTGGCGGTGCATCTTGGGCAAGCGATTTCCAAGGGCGATCGCATGGATTACGCCATTCAAAAAGCCGTCGAACTCGGCGTGGCGGCGATTACCCCGCTCTATACCGAGCGGGGCGATGTACGTTTGAAAGGCGACCGTGAAGAAAAGAAGCTGGCGCATTGGCAGGCCGTGGCGGCCAGCGCCTGCGAGCAGAGCGGCCGGGCGGTAGTGCCACCCGTGCACCCCCCGCAGACGTTAGGCGAGTGGCTGGCCGAGCGCCAGGAGCCCCTGCGCTTGATGCTGCACCTAGCGACGGGTAATGGCTTTGCTCAGTCAGAGTGCCCGGCGTCTGCCGCGCTGCTGATCGGCCCGGAGGGCGGCTTGAGCGAGGCAGATATTCAGGCCGCGACCGCCAGCCACTTTATGCCTCTGACGCTGGGCCCGCGTGTGCTGCGTACGGAAACGGCCCCTGTCGTTGCGCTAACGCTTCTACAGCATCACTTCGGCGATATGTAAGCGCTTACTATCAAGCCGCTGCCGTGTTTGCTTCGGCAGCGGTTTTTTGTACCTGGCGCTCTCTTCATCCGACGCCGCTTTGCCTAGCTTTGGCAAGGTACCATAATGACGTTCTACTTCCAGTAAGGACAGCACCCATGGTCCGTGAATCACACGCCACCCCTCGATCTGTCAGCGATGCGTCGGCCCAGCTGGGCGATGTGGCCTATTTAACCGTGACGGCGGTGAATAGTACCGGAGCCTTTTTGCGCTGGGGGCAGCCCAAAGACGTGCTGCTGCCTTACAGCGAACAGCGTTTTCGCCCCGACCCTGGCAAGCGGGTGTTGGTGATGCTGTACAGTGACGATCAGGGGCGCCCGGTCGCTACCATGCGCCTCGATCGTTTTCTGACGGATGACGCCTGGGCGTTAGAGAAGGGCGACGAAGTCGATTTGGTAGTGGCCGACCGCACGGACCTAGGCATGAAAGTGGTGGTCAATCACCGCTATTGGGGTTTGATCTATCAGGACGACATTACCCAGCCGCTGCGTCGTGGGCAGTCGCTAAAAGGCTTTGTGAAACAGCGCCGCGAGGATGGTCGCGTGGATATCTCGCTGCTACCGCCCGGCGCGGCACGCCTGGACGTCGTGGGGGATAAAGTGCTGAAGGCGCTGCGCGAAAGCGGCGGCTATTTACCGTTAGGTGATAAAAGTTCGGCGCACGATATCAAAACGCGACTGGGCGTGAGCAAAAGCGCGTATAAACAGGCGATTGGCCGACTCTATAAACAGCAGTTGATCACCCTGGCGCCGGATGCGATCCGCCTGGTACCCGGTGCGCTCTCCGATACGTCGGATCAATAGCCGCGGTTGGAGCCGTGCCTGCAGTGCGGCATACTGATGACTTATTGATCCTGCATGGACTGTATTTCGATGAGCCAATCAACGTTGCACCTCGGTGTGGTGATGGATCCCATCAGCGACATCGCGTACAAGAAAGACACTACCTTGGCCATGCTGTGGGCTGCCCAAGAGCGTGGCTACACGCTTCACTATATGGAGCAGGAGGATCTTTTCTTGCAAGCGGGCCAGGCCTATGCGCGGATGCGCCCTCTCACAGTGCACCGAAACCCCGAACACTGGTACGACCTAGGCGAGGCGACTCAACGCCCGCTGGCCGAACTGGACGTAGTGCTGATGCGGAAAGACCCGCCGGTGGATGCCGAATTCATCAACGCGGTGCATCTGCTGGGCTTTGCCGAGCGTGAGGGCGTGTTGATCGTCAATCCCACGGCAGCCCTGCTACAGTGTAACGAGAAGCTCTTTGCCCAGCAGTTTCCCCAGTGCTGCGCGCCGACGGTCGTCGCCAGCCGCGATGACGTGCTGCGCGCGTTCCATGCCGAGCATGGCGATGTGATCTTCAAGCCGCTCGATGGCATGGGGGGTACAGGAATTTTTCATATCGGCCCCGAGGGCCGCAACATTGGCGCGGTGATCGAGCAGCTGACGCTGCGCGGTCAGCGTCAAATCATGGCCCAGCGCTATCTGCCGGCCATAAAGGATGGCGATACGCGGATTCTCTTGGTCGATGGGGAACCGGTGCCGTTTGGCCTTGCGCGCATTCCCTCGGCGGGCGAAACCCGCGGCAACCTGGCTGCCGGCGGGCGCGGCGTGAGTCGCGAACTGACCGAACGCGACCACTGGTTGATTCAGCAGGTGCAGCCGATGATTCGCGAGAAAGGACTGATGTTCGTCGGTTTGGACGTGATTGGCGACTATATCACCGAAATCAACGTGACGAGCCCTACCTGTGTTCGTGAAATCGACGACCAGCGCGGCACCGACATTGCCGGAATGCTGCTGGACGCGATCGAGCGTCGCTTGGCTTAACCGGTGACGGCTCAACCCGCCCTATGACGCAAGGCTTGCCGAGCGATTGGCAAGCCGCAGGAGACGCATGCAAAGTTTAAAACACCACTTTTTGATGGCGATGCCCCACTTGGAAGACCCCAACTTCGCGGGCAGCCTGATTTATCTATGTGATCACGACCACAACGGCTGCATGGGCGTGATCGTCAATCGCCCGATGGAAATCACCCTGGATGCGCTGTTCGAGCAGCTTTCATTGGGAGGCGACGACAGCCCCTACCGCAATGCGCCGGTCTACTACGGTGGCCCGATGCATAAAGATCGCGGCTTCATTCTCCATGTTGGCGACAGTCAGGCGTGGGACTCCAGCGTTCAGGTGGAAGACGGCATTGCCCTGACGACCTCCATGGATATCCTCCAAGCGCTTGCCGATGGTAACGGACCTGAGCACTTCTTAGTATGCTTGGGCTGTGCCGGTTGGGATGTGGGTCAATTAGAGGATGAGTTGAAAGAGAACGCCTGGCTCACCGTAGAGGGCCACAGCAACGTGCTTTTTGATACGCCACCGGCTGAACGTCTTGCGGCCGCTGCAGGTATCCTTGGGGTCGACCTAAACCTCATGACACGCAATGCAGGGCACGCGTGAGCGTGTGGCTGGATGAGGCGTAAGACGCATGGCAAGTAACGGGCAGCGTCTGATCTTGGCATTTGATTTTGGAACGCGGCGCATCGGCGTGGCCGTGGGCAACGAGCTGCTTCACAGTGCGCGGGAGCTGGCGCCGCTGCCTGCGCGTGACGGTATACCCGACTGGAACGTGGTCACGCGCCTCATCGACGAGTGGCAGCCCGATCTGTTCGTCGTCGGCTTGCCGCTCAATATGGATGGCAGCGAGTCGCTCATGAGCACGCGGGCGCGCAAGTTCGGCAACCGTTTGCATGGTCGCTACGGCAAACCATGCGAAATGGTCGATGAGCGTGGTTCCACCCAAGAAGCCAAGCGAATTGCCCACGGGGCGGGGCACCGAGGGAATTACCGAGAAGAGAGCGTGGATGGCATTGCGGCGGTGCTGATTTTGGAAGGCTGGTTCGCCCACCAGGAAGGCCTTCCCGGCGGGCGCACGACACATTAACGCGATTAGCGGTCCAGCGTGCCGGTTTGTGATGGCACAAACCAACGCACGGGCCGCAGATCCTTTTCAATCAACTCGTCTACTTTTAGCAGCGTGGCAAAGATCGCCATCCGCATGGGAATACCGTTATCGGTTTGGCGGAAAATCGCCAGCCGAGGGTCGCCGTTCAAATCGACGTTCAAGTCGTTGGCGCCCGGGCGGCTATCACGGGGCAACGGGTGCATCACGATCGTGCTTTGGCTGCAACGCTGGTCAAGAAAATCACGATTGACCATGAAGTCATCGGAGAGCCCCTGGAAGCTCTCGTTCATCTCATCGGTAAAACGCTCCTTCTGAATACGTGTGGTGTACACCACGTCCAGGTCGCTGAAATCGCTGGCCAGCGAGTCCCGCTGTTCGACGCGGTGACCGCGCGACGTCACTAGATCGATCAGATGGGTGGGCATCTCCAACCCCGGTGGGGACACCAGCGTTATGCGCAGCGGGTCATAGAGCGACAGCAGCTTGATGAGCGAATGCACCGTACGCCCGTACTTCAAATCACCGGTCAACAGAATGTGTGCCCCGCTCAAGCGCTTGCCCAACCGCTGAAACTCCTTATCGATCGTATAGAGATCCAACAGTGCCTGACTGGGATGTTCGCCTGGGCCGTCGCCACCGTTGATGACCGGAACGTGAGTTGCCGCAGCAAATTCGGCGACCGACCCTTGGTCAGGGTGACGCATGACGATGGCATCGCAGTAACCGCTCATGACGCGGCTGGTGTCGTACAGCGACTCGCCTTTCGCCATGGACGAGAAGGTAAAGCCCGTGGTGTCGCATACGCTTCCCCCCAGTCGGCAGAAGGCGGCATTGAAGCTCACCCGCGTACGGGTGCTCGCCTCGAAAAACAAATTGCCCAGAACCGCTCCTTCCAGCACCCGCGTCACCTGACGGCGACTCGCAATCGGCTCCATGCGAGCTGCTACGCGCAATAGGTGATCGACGCTATCGCGGTTTAATGAATCGACAGTTAATAGGTGCTGGCTCATCATGGACCTCATCATTAGTGGGCGTGGGTGAAGGTGGCCGCCGTATAAAGCGCTAAGTGTAACCGCCAAACCAGACGTGCCGAAGCGGTTTCCGCCCCCTGATATGAGAGAACAGATGATCTGGCCGAGACTTTTTTCGACTATTAGATAATTAGCCCTTGCCAACCCGGCTTTGAGCCCGTAAAGTACGCATCCGCTGCCGGGGACGCCCAGCGTTACCAGCGGTGATGAGGTTGAAAAACCTCTTGTTTGTCAGGAAGTTAGAGCTCTGTGGTAGGTTGGTCAGATCGCTCGCTTCGCCCGCTGAAAACAGCGGTTGACAAACACCACGGAATGCGTAGAATACGCCTTCCTCGCTGAGGCAATACGGGTCAGGTCATCGGG